>NZ_QKTH01000021.1:0-58644 GCF_003234485.1 Curtobacterium sp. MCLR17_034 | reverse complement strand
CACCCCAGCACCCCGAACCCCGCCCGCCACCGCACCCGCAGGAGCGCCGCGACGGCGCTCACCCTCGGCCTGCTCGCGGCGGGCATCGCGCTGCCGACGTCGGCAGCGAGCGCCGATCCCCTGCCCACGTCCGCCGAACCGACGGGTTCCACGATGACCATCTCCCACGACGGTTCCCGTCCCGCGGCGTCGACGGCGGAGCTCGACACCATCGGCGCACTCATCATCCGACGGCTCGAGCTCGCCGACCCGGTGGCCGAGTCGAAGTGGCTCAGCGGCAAGCCGGTCGCCGACCCGGTGCGCGAACAGGCCGTCGTCGACGAAGCGGTGACCCTGGCGGAGCAGCAGGGCGTCGACCCCGTCCTGGTGACCCGGGTCATCCGCGCGCAGATCGCCGCGAGCAAGGTCGTCCAGCGCGGCCTCATCAACCACTGGACGCACAACCCGTGGACCGCACCCACGACGGCACCGGACCTGACGACCATCCGGCCTCAGCTCGACGCCATCGACACCGACCTGGTGACCGCGCTCGGCCAGGCCCAGACCGTCGCCCAGGAGCACCGGTGCGCACACCTGGTGGACGCGGAGCGGAAGCACCTCGACGTCGGACTCGACTCGCTGCACCGGAAGGGGATCGACGTGGCCTGGCACACGTTCTGCGCCGCCTGACGCGGGCAGGGGACGGGCCGTCATCGTGAGCGGCCCTAGGATGTGGTGTTCACTGATCGCTCGGCTCCGGGCGAGGAAGGACACCGCGCCAGATGAACCAGCGGCAGCTCGCCATGGAGGCCTCTCGACGAGCCATCATCGATGCCGCGGGGCAGCAGTTCGCCGCGTTCGGCTACGAGGCGACCACGTTCTCCCGCGTCGCTGAGGCGATGGGGAAGCCGAAGTCGGCGATCGGGTACCACCTGTTCCCGTCGAAGAAGGACCTGGCGACGGCGGTCATCGAGCTGCAGCAGCAGCGCTGGCGTGAACTCTTCGATGCACTCCCCGCGCAGCCGGGCATCGAGCGGCTGACGGTGTTCCTCCTGACCACCGGGATGGACGTCCGCCGGGGCTCGGTCGCGGGCGGCGCGGTCCGGCTCCTGCACGAACTCGGCAAGGCCGGCGTGCCCGTGCCGCGCGGTTTCGACTGGTTCGAGATGACGCGGGGCGAGCTGGTCAGCGCCGGGGTCGCGGCGGCGGACGTCGACGCGGCCGAGGTCCAGCCGTCCGTCCTGCTGCTCCTCAACACGACGCTGGGGATGGTGGACGGTTCGACGCAGCTGACCGACGACGAGCTCGTGGCGCAGCTCAAGGCGCTGTGGGCACCGCTCTTCACGTCGTTCGGCATCGCCGGTGCATCCGAGGTCATCGAGGCGGCCCAGCCGTACTCCCCCGCCACTTCGTGAGCAGGAACGGTCGAGTCCGTCCCCGGGACTCGACCGTTTCTGCTCACCGAGTCGCACGGAGATGACCCGCGCCGGCCGGAACGACGAAGGGCCCCGGTGGAATCCACCGGGGCCCTTCTTCGTCCTGTGCGCTCGAAGGGACTCGAACCCCCAACCTTCTGATCCGTAGTCAGATGCTCTATCCATTGAGCTACGAGCGCGTGGCCTTGCGGCCGTGGAAGACTCTACAACAGGTGCGGCCCGGGCGCCAATCGAGCCCCTCCGGCCCCCGTGCTCGGCGTGTCGCGAACGGTCTCCGACGGCCGCTCCGTCACAGCGCCGCGGGCTCCTCGTCGAACACCTCGGCCAGGAACACCCGGAGCGCCTGCCACGACCGGCGGTCGGCACGCTCCTGGTACTGCGCGCCGTGGTCCGGCGCGTCGGTGCCGGGCACGGCGAACGCGTGCATCGCGCCCGAGTACGTCACGACCTGCCAGTCGACCTGAGGTGCAGCCCGCATCTCGTCCTGCCATGCGTGCACGGCCTCGTCCGGCACGACGGGGTCGGCGCCCCCGGTGAGGACGAGCAGCTTCGCCCGGATGTCCGCGGCGTCCGAGGGGTCGTGCGCGATCAGGCCACCGTGGAACGCCACGGCACCGACCAGGTCGGCCCCGGTCCGTGCGAGTTCGAGTGCGGTCGAGCCACCGAAGCAGTACCCCATCACCACGACGCGGGCGGGGTCGACGTCCGGGTCGGCGAGCAGTCGCTCGAGCCCGGCGGTGGCGCGGGCGCGCAGCAGGGGCAGGTCCTGGTAGAAACCGCCGGCGACCTGGGCCGCCGTGTCGTCGCCCGGGCGGACACCGGCGCCGTAGATGTCCGCGCCGAACGCGACGTAGCCGAGCCGGGCGAGCATCGTCACCCGGGCCTCGACGTGCTCGTTCACGCCGTGCCAGTCGTGCACGACGAGGACGGCCGGACGACGGCCCGCGATCGCGGCGTCCTTCGCGAGGACGCCGAGCAGTTCGGTGCCCTCGTGGTCGTAGGAGACGTCGTCGACACGGATGTCGGCGCCGGCGGGTTCGGGAACGGTCTGCAGGACGTCGTCGGTGGTGTTCACGTCGCCCGACGCTACGCCCCCACTCGGGCTCAGGCCTCGATGTTGTCCCAGCCGTCGGGGCCGACCGACCCGGCGGCGTACTCGTCGAGGGGTGCCTTGCCGGCCTTCCACGCGTCGAGGAACGGCCCGACGACCTTCCAGCCCTGCACGGCGCTGTCACCGCGGACCGACAGCGTGGCGTCGCCCTCGAGCACGCCGGCCAGCACCTCGCCGTAGGCACTCAGTCGCCCGGGGTTGAAGGTCACCTCGAGGCTGGTGTGGTCGATCGTGTACGGGTCACCGGCACCGTTGACGTTGAGCTCGAGCTGCATCTCGTCCGGGGCGATCCAGATGCGCAGCCGGTCGGGCAGCTCGGTGCCGGTGAGCCCCTCGGGCACGTGCGGGGAGTCCTTGAACGTGATGACGATCTCGCGGCGCTGTGCGGCGAGCGCCTTGCCGGACCGCAGGGTGAACGGGACGCCGGCCCAGCGCCAGTTCGCGATCTCCAGGGTGAGCTGGGCGAGGGTCTCGGTGCCGAGCGACGGGTCCACGCCGTCCTCGTCGACGTACGACGGCAGCTGGCGGTCCCCGACGGTGCCGGCGGTGTACCGGGCGCGCTTGCCCGCGGTGACGACGTCGCCGCCCCACGGTCGGACGGCCCGCAGCACGAGTTCCTTCTGGGTGCGCAGGTCGTCGGCCTTGATCGAGGCGGGGGCCTCCATCGCGACGACGGCCATCACCTGCAGCAGGTGGCTCTGGATCATGTCGGTGAGCGCCCCGGCCTTGTCGTAGTAGCGCGCCCGGCCCTCGAGACCGAGGGTCTCGTCGTAGACGATGTCGACGCGCTCGACGTGCTGCGACGAGAGCAGCGGTTCGATGATGCGGTTGGCGAAGCGCAGCCCGAGCAGGTTGAGGACGGTGGAGCGGCCGAGGAAGTGGTCGACGCGGTGGATGCGTTCCTCGGGGATGAACGAGTGCAGCAGGTCGTTCAGGTGCGAGGCACTGTCGGCGTCGGTGCCGAACGGCTTCTCGAGCGCCAGGCGGGTGCCGGCGGGCAGGTCGAGGTGGGCGAGCTGCTCGCAGCTCTTCTCGGTGACCGCCGGCGGCAGCGCGAAGTAGATCGCGGGGTCGTGCTCGCACGCGGCGAGCAGTGCGCGCAGGTCGTCCGGGTCGGTGACGTCGGCCTTCCGGTAGGTGGAGGCGTCGACCACGGCCTGCAGTCGCTCCGGCAGCGCTGTGTCGCCCGAGGCGCCCTCGTCCTCCTCGTTCTTCGACGCCTGCGCGTTCTCGAAGGACTCGCGCACCTGCGCCTTCCAGTCGGCGTCGGACAGGTCCTCGACACCGGCCCCGACGAGCTGGACGTCCCAGTCGTCCTTCACCTGGAGCAGGGTGGCGAGGCCGGGCAGGAGCAGGCGCTTGGACAGGTCGCCGCTGGCTCCGAGGATGAGCAGGCTGGTCTGGAGGCTCGACATGCAGCAGACGGTACTCATCGGCCCCGGTGGATGACCGGGCCGCTACGGTGGTGTCAGTCCGGCGCGAGGGAGCACCATGAGCAGTGGGTACGAAGGGCGACGCCTCCGTGTCGCCGTGGTCGGGACGGGCATGATCGCCGGCGTCCACGCCCGGGCGGCCCGGGCCTCCGGTGCCGAGGTCCTCGGTGTGCTCGGCCGGAACGCCGCCCGGTCCGAGCAGGTGGCGGCGCAGCTCGACCTGCCCCGTGGCTACGCCTCCCTCGAGGAGGTCATCGCCGACGCCCCCGACGTCGTGCACATCTGCACCCCGAACGACCAGCACCACCCGCAGGCGCTCGCGGTGATCGCGGCCGGCATCAACGTGGTGTGCGAGAAGCCCCTGGCGATCGACCCCGCGCAGGCCGCAGAGCTCGTCGCCGCCGCTGCAGAGGCCGGCGTCGTGGCCACCGTGCCGTTCGTGTACCGGTACCACCCGATGGTCCGCGAGATCCGGGCGCGCATCGCCGACGGGGAGCTCGGCCGGCTGCTCGCGGTGCACGGCCACTACCTGCAGGACTGGATGCTCGACGAGGACGCCTCGAGCTGGCGGGTCGACCCGACCTCGAGCGGGCTGTCCCGCGCGTTCGCCGACATCGGCTCGCACTGGTGCGACCTGGTCGAGTTCGTGACGGGTGAGCGCTTCGCCTCGGTGTCCGCCGCGACCGACATCGTCTACCCGACGCGGCCGGCGGCGTCCGGTCCGTCGTTCTCCGGCTCCCCCGACCCGGACCCGGTGGCCGACGCGGCCGAACGCGCCGAGGTCACCACCGAGGACACCGCCGTCGCCACCTTCCGCACCGCCACGGGTCGCATCGGGAACGTCGTGATCTCGCAGGTCGCGTCGGGCCGGAAGAACCGCCTGTGGTTCGAGGTCGACGGCACCCGCGGAAGCGCGGCGTTCGACCAGGAGCAGCCCGAGTCGGCCTGGTTCGGCAACGAGCGCGGCGCCCAGATCGTGGTCCGCGACCCGTCGCAGGGGTACCCGGACCAGCGCCGGCTGGCGATCGTGCCGGCCGGGCACCCGCAGGGGTACCTCGACGCCTTCGCGGCCTTCGTCGCCGACACCTACACCGCGGTCCGCACCGGCGTGGCCCCCGACGGACTGCCGACGTTCGCGGACGGCGCCCGCTCCGCCGACATCATCGAGGCCGTGATCGGCAGCGCGGCTGAGACGACCTGGCGGGAGATCCGGTGAAGCTCGGCATGCTGACCGCCTGCCTGCCCGGTTGGTCGCTCGACCGGATCGCCGGGTTCGCCCAGCAGCAGGGCTACGAGCGGCTCGAGGTCGCCGTCTGGCCGGGCACCGGCGGCCGCGACTTCGAGGCGGCGCACCTGCCGGTCGCCACGTTCACGGACGAGGACGCCCTGGCCACCCGCGCCCTGCTCGACCGCACGGGCCTCGAGATCTCGGCGCTCGCGTACTACGAGAACAACCTGCACCAGGACCCGGAGCACCGGGCAGCGGTGCGGATCCACCTCAAGCACGCCATCGACACCGCGCAGACGCTCGGCATCCCGTACGTCGGCACCTTCATCGGCCGCGACACCACGAAGTCCGTCCGCGAGAACATGGCCGAGGGGAACCGGGTCCTGCCCGAGCTCGTCGACTACGCCGGCGAGCGGGGCGTTCGGCTCATCATCGAGAACTGCGTGATGGAGGGCTGGCACCCCGACGGGTACCCCGGCAACATCGCGTACTCCCCCGAGCTCTGGGGCTGGGTCACCGGCCTGGGCTTCGGCCTGAACTGGGACCCGTCGCACCTGACGTGGATCGGCATCGACCCGGTCGAGACGATCCTGCCGTTCGCCGAGCACATCGTGCACGCCCAGGCGAAGGACCTCGAGCTGTTCCCCGAGCGGCGCAACGAGTACGGGTTCTTCGGCAAGGTCGACAAGGGCGACGACCCGTGGGACATGGGCTGGTGGCGGTTCCGGGTGCCGGGCCGCGGCGTCGTGGACTGGCCGCGCGTCGTCGACCGCCTCTACGAGGCGGGCTTCGACGGCACGCTGAGCGTCGAGCACGAGGACCCGCTCTGGGGCGGCACCGACGACAGGGTGCTCGAGGGGCTGCGCATCGCGCACCGCACGCTGCGTCCGCTGATCGCGCAGGAGCAGTAGCGAGCACCCACCGGCAACGAGCACAGGGCCCTGGTCTGGAGGCCCGGATCACGTGACCGACGTCGGTCACGTGATCCGGGCCTCCAGTCCGGTGCCTGTGAACGGACCCGTGCGCGCCCGCGCACGCTGGTGCCATGAGCACGACCGTGAGCGACTTCGTCATCGACCGCATCAAGGCGTGGGGGGTCTCCCGCGTGTTCGGGTACCCCGGCGACGGGATCGGCGCCTTCGACGGCGCGCTCGGCAAGGCGGCGTCGAAGGGCGACGGCCTGGAGTACGTCCGCCCCACGCACGAGGAGATCGCGGCGCTGATGGCGACCGCGCACGCGAAGTTCACCGGCGAGGTCGGGGTCTGCGTCGCGACGTCGAGTCCCGGCGCCTTCCACCTGCTGAACGGTCTGTACGACGCGCAGATGGACAACCAGCCGGTGGTGGCGATCGTCGGCCAGCAGGGGCTCGCGGCGATGGGGTCGTTCACGCAGCAGGAGTCGAACCTGGAGCGCGTGTTCGCCGACGTCGCCTGCTACGTGCAGACGGTGGCCACGCCCGAAGCCGTCGGTGTGGTGCTCGACACCGCGTTCCGCACGGCGTCGCTCCGCAAGCAGCCGGCCGTCGTCGTGCTGCCCCACGACGTGCAGGCGATGGCGTACGACGCGCCGCCGCTCGAGCACTGGGCCTCGCGGTCGAGCGACGTCCCCGCGTCCACCCGGATCACGCCGCCCGCCGACGAGGTCCGGAAGATGGCGGAGATCATCAACGCCGGGTCGAAGGTGACGTTCCTGGTCGGTGCGGGCGCGCGTGGTGCGACGGCCCAGGTGCTCGCCGCCGCCGAGAAGGCGGGCGCGGGGATCATCACGGCGCTCCGTGGCAAGGACGTGATCCCGTCCGACGTGCCGTACCACTCGCAGCAGCTCGGGCTGCTCGGGTCGCTGCCGTCGCTGCACCAGATCCGCGACTGCGACACCCTCGTGCTGCTCGGCACGAACTACCCGTACGGCGAGTACATGCCGAAGTCGGGGCAGGCCCGGGGCATCCAGGTCGACATCAAGCCGGAGCAGCTCGGCCTGCGGTACCCGACCGAGCTGAACCTGTGGGGCGACGTCGGCTCGACGCTCGACGCGGTGCTCCCGCTGCTCGAGCAGAAGACCGACAAGTCCTTCCAAGAGACGGTGGCCGACGAGATGCGCGAGTGGGAGTCGGAGATGCGTGCGCAGTCCGAGGTCGCCTACGACGACGGGGTGAACCCGCGCCGGGTGATCCAGGCCGTCAACGACCGGCTGCCCGACGGCGTCACGGTCACCGCGGACGCCGGCACGACCGCCGACTGGTACGGCCACCACATCCGGCTGCGCGAGGGCATGCGCGGCGACATGTCCGGCCGCCTCGCGACGATGCTCGCGGCGATGCCGTACGCGGTGACGGCGAAGTTCGCGTTCCCGGACCGTCCGGCGGTGTGCACGATCGGCGACGGTGCCTTCCAGATGCTCGGCATGAACGAGCTGATCACCGTGAAGAAGTACCTGGCGGCCTGGCCGAACCAGCAGCTCGTCATCGTGGTCATGCACAACGACGACCTCGGTCAGGTGTCGTGGGAGATGCGCACCGAGGACGGCAACCCGATGTGGCGCGGCTCGCAGGACGTCGAGTCGATCGACTACGCCGGGTACGCGACGCTGCTCGGGTTCCAGGGCATCGCGGTGCACGAGGACTCCGAGGTCGAGGCGGCGGTCGAGCGGGCCTTCGCCCACCAGGGGGTCACCCTCATCGACGCGTACGTGAGCCGGAGCGTCCCGCCGCTGCCCCCGCACATCACGAAGGAGTACGCGATCAACACGGCGAAGAGCCTGCTGAAGGGTGACCCGGTCGAGTTCGACGTCGTGAAGGACTCCGCGAAGGCGATGGCGACCGAGGTCACCGAGCGGGTGAAGGGCGCCCTCGGCCGCGACTGAACCAGGTCGGCCGAGCGGAGGGGACGGCCGTGTGAACGTCGTGTGACGAGTTGCGCAGGGGTCTGGCGAGTCGCCTGTGCGTCTTCGTAGGTTCGACGGCGATGAACACTTCCCACACCACCGGAACCGCCGGTGCGACGACCCGACGACGCCTCGGCGCCGGCGCGGCCCTCGCCACCGCCGGGGTCCTGGTCGCACTGTCCGTCCCGTCCGCAGCCGTCGCCGCCGAGGGCGACACGACGATCGACATCATCGACGTCAACGACTTCCACGGTCGCATCGAGTCCGAGGGCACCGCCGCCGACAAGGCCGCCGGCGCCGCGAAGCTCGCCGGCGTCGTGCAGTCGTACCGCGAGGCCAACCCGAACACGATCTTCGCCAGCGTCGGCGACAACGTGGGCGCCTCGACCTTCACCTCGCTCATCCAGCAGGACTCCCCCACGATCGACGCCCTGAACGCCATGGACCTCGACGTCAGCGCGATCGGCAACCACGAGCTCGACAAGGGCCAGGACGACCTGACCGGCCGCATCGAGGACCGTGCCGACTGGCCGTACGTCTCGGCGAACATCGTCAAGGCCGGCACCACCGACCCCGCGTTCACGCCGTACTCCATCGTGGAGAAGGGCGGCGTCAAGGTCGGCTTCATCGGTGCCACCACCGAGGACCTCATCCCCGGGCTCGTCAGCCCCGGCGGCGTGAAGGGCCTCGCGATGGCCCCGATCGTCAGCCAGGTCAACCGGTACGCCGAGCAGCTCACCGACGGCAAGGACGACAACGGCGAGGCCGACGTGCTCGTCCTGCTCGTGCACGAGGGCGCCACCACGAGTGCGCTCACCGACGCCACCGGCACCGGCGCCTTCGGCAAGATCACCTCGGGCGTCTCGTCGAAGGTCTCGGCCATCGTGTCGGCGCACACCCACGCGACGTACAACCACTCCGTCGCGGGCCCCGACGGCACGAAGCGTCCGGTGATCCAGGCCGGGTCCTACGGGGTGAACCTCGGACACCTGCAGCTCACGGTGGACGCGGACAAGCAGCTCACCGGCATCACGTCCTCGGTCACCCCCGTCAACGAGGACAAGCGTGTCCCCGCCGACACCACCTCGGTGACCGAGGTGAGCGACATCGTGACCGCCGCGAAGGCCGTCGCCGACGTCAAGGGCGGCGAGAAGCTCGGCGAGATCACGGGTGACCTGCGTCGCGCCGTGCAGTCCGACCGCAAGGCCGAGAACCGCGGCGGCGAGTCCGTCCTGGGCAATTACATCGCCGAGGTCCAGCGCAGCGCCACCGAGCGGAACGGCTCGCAGGTCGCCTTCATGAACCCGGGCGGCCTCCGCACCGACATGGTCTACGCGTCCAGCGGCGCCGGCGACCCGGACGGCACCGTCACCTACAAGGAGGCCGCGCTCGTCCAGCCGTTCGCCAACACCCTGGTGACGAAGGACATGACCGGCCGGCAGATCAAGAACGCCCTCGAGCAGCAGTGGCAGCCGGACGGCCTCGAGCGTCCGTTCCTGAAGCTCGGCGTCTCGGACGGCTTCGCGTACACCTACGACCCGTCGAAGGGTCGCGGCGAGCGCATCACCGCGATGACCCTCGACGGCGAGGCGATCGCGCTGACCGACACCCTCAAGGTGACCGTCAACTCGTTCCTGTCGACCGGTGGCGACAACTTCGCCGCCTTCGCGACCGGCACGAACGTCGCCGACTCCGGCCAGGTCGACCTGCAGGCCCAGGTGGACTACTTCCTCGCCAACCCGAAGGTCACACCCCCGGCCGACCAGCGCGCCGTCGGCGTCACGGTCACACCGACCCCGGCCGGTGGCTTCCAGCCCGGTGACGCGATCGAGCTCGACCTGTCGTCGCTCGTGTTCAGCAGCGAGGACCCGGCGAAGGCTGGCTCCGTCTCGGTCACCGCGGACGGCAAGGAGCTCGCATCGTCGGCGATCGACCCGACGATCACGGACAAGAACGACGAGCAGGGTCGCGCGACCCTGACCGTCACGGTGCCCGAGATCGAGGCCCCGGCGGCACGCGCCGCCGCCCGCACCGCCGGCTCCGTCTCGCTCGCCGCGGTGGCCGAACCGGTCGCCACGACGGACGCGCCGCTCGTCGTCACCCTGCCGGGTGGCCAGACCGTCACCCTCGCCGTGACGATCCCGGTCGCCGCAGCGGTCGACCCGACCGACCCGACGGACCCGACCGACCCCACGGACCCGGTCGATCCGACCCCGGCTCCGACCCCGAACCCGGGTGGCGGGGTCGTCCCCGGCCCCGGCGCGGGTGACGGTGACGACGCCGGCATCGGTGGCGTCGGCGGGACCGACGACGACCCGCGCGCCGGTGGCGACCTCGCCTACACGGGTGCGGACCTGACCGCTCCGGCGATCGCGGCGGGCCTGCTCCTGCTCGCCGGGATCACGGCACTCGTGGTCCTCCGCCGCAACCGCGCACGACGTGCCGCGACGGTCCTGACGGACTGACCCACAGCCTGCGGGCACCCACGCGAACGGGCCGTCTCACCCTGGTGAGGCGGCCCCTTCGCGTCGGTCAGGAGGCCCGGAGCACGTCCGGCGCACACCCCGCGCGACCCGGCGGTCACGGTTGCTGTCCCATCCCGGTCGATCACTGCGGATCCGCGGATCCGCGGGGTACTCTCGGGGTTGTCGCACCGCGACGCGTCGTGCCGGGTCGCTTTCAGCAAGTCGACGGTGGTTCCGTTCGGCGAGACTCCGCGACGCGGGCGTCCTCCGCCTCCAGGGAAACGGCGGAGGGCGCCCACCCTCGCGTGTCAGCGACTCAGCTCAGCGGAACAGCTGCTCGCCGATGTACGACCCCTTGCGGGGTGCCGGCGGCGCGGCGAACACCGCGGAGCCGATGTGCGAGACGTACTCGTTCAGCCGGTCCGAGGCGCCGAGCTTCCGCTGCAGCCGCGTGAAGTGGTCCGGGTCGTTCACGTAGGCGATGAACAGCAGCCCGGCGTCGAGCTGGCCGTACTCGTTGAGCCCGTCGGTGTAGTTGTACGGCCGGCGCAGGATCTTCACGCCGCCGTTCGCCTCGTGCGCGGCGAGGGCGATGTGCGACGTCGCGTCGATCTTCGTCACACCGTCGTCGTCCTTGGCGTGGAAGTCCGGGGTGGTGTGCTCCTGCCCGCCGGAGAGCGGTGCGCCCTGGATCTTCGTCCGCCCGAACACCCGCTGCTGGTCGCTGACGACGTCGGCGTCCCAGGTCTCGATGTTCATCCGGATCTTCCGCACCACCTGGTAGCTGCCGCCGGCCATCCACCCGGCGTCGCGGTCGAGCCAGACGAACCGGTCGTGGTCGGCGTCGGTCGTGATGTTGCGGGTGCCGTCCTTGAACCCCATCAGGTTGCGGGGCGTGCTCTGGTGCGGCCCGGCCGATGCCCGGCCGAAGCCGAGCACGGTCCAGCGGACGGTCGCGGTGCCGCGGGCCATCCGTGCCAGGTCGCGCACCGCGTGGTACGCCACCTGGGGGTCGTCGGCGCAGGCCTGCAGGGACAGGTCCCCGCCGGTCAGCCCCGCCTGCAGGTTGTCGCTCGGCAGCGTCGGGATGTCGGCGAGCGAGGCCGGACGGCGGTCGGCGAGCCCGAAGCGCTCGTCGAAGACGCCGGGTCCCAGGCCCACCGTGACGGTCAGGGACGCCGGCCCGAGGTCGAGCGCCTCGCCGGTGTCGGCACCGACCCCGTTGCCGTGTGCCGGCTCGACGCTGCCGACGGTCTTGCCGGCCTGCAGCTGGGCGATCGCGGCCGACCAGCGGGCGAGGAGCACCTGCAGCTCGGTCGTGACGGTCGTCGACAGGTCGAACGTCATGTAGACGCAGTACCGCTGCGGGGTGGTGCGGATCCCGCCCTGCGGCTGCCGTGCCGCGGTGGCGTAGAACGGCTGGCTCTGCGACAGGTCGATCGACTCGTCGCCGTTCGTCGCCGCCGTGAACGGGTTCACGCCGGTCGCCGCGGTGGCGCCGCCGATGCCCGCTGCCGCGCCGACCCCGGCACCGGCCACGGCCAGGCCGGCGCCGAACAGACCACGGCGGGAGACGTTCGCCCGGGGTGCGTCGTCCGCCCGCGGTGCCTCGTCCGGCTCGGTCACGCGGTCGCGACCTTCTCGGCCAGGCGGGACAGCGGGTCCTGGAGCGCCTGGATCTGCTGCGAGATCGTGTTCGCGTCGGACTTCTTGGTGGCGGCGTCCCACGTGGCGAAACCGCCCAGGTCGTCGGCGTCGCGGTAGCCGTCCATCATCGTGTTCGTGGCGTCGAACTGCTTCGCGATCTGCTTCGTCAGGGTCGGGTCGAGCTTGGTCAGCCCCGGCTTGAGGTACGCGAAGGCCTGACGGGCGCCCTCGACGTTGGCGGCGAGGTCGACGAGGTCGATGTGGCTGTACGCCTCTTCCTCGCCGGTGATCTTGTTCGACTGCACCTCTTCGAGCAGACCCGCGGCACCGTTCGCCAGGTCCTCCGGCTTGTAGTCCAGCGTCGGCACGAGCTTCGCGAGCAGCTGCACGTCCTCGGTCAGGTCCGCGGCGGTCTGCTTCGTCGACGCGGTGATCTTCCCGGCCTGGAACAGGTCCTTCTCGACGGCGTGGAACCCGCTCCAGCCGACGGCCGGGTCGAGGTTCGAGGCGCGCATGTCGATCAGGTAGTCGAGGTTGCCGGCGTTGTCGGTGGCCGTGAAGCCCTTCTTGACGAAGCCGTCGACGTCGCTCTCGACGTGCTCGTAGAACGGACGGGCGTTCGCGTAGTCGGTCTTCGCCGCGTCGAGGTCGCCAGCGTCGATGTGCTCCTGCATCTGCTCGACCGCGGCGACCATGTCGGTGACCTGGCCGTCGACGTAGGTCGCGTACCCCTTCGTCCCGTCGCGGAGCAGGGTCGAGGCGCTGCTGTTCGCGGTCGACGCGGCCTTGCCGGTGACGGTGAAGTCCGTCAGCTCGGTCTCGGCGCCGGGGCAGTACACCTGGTACTTCCCGCCGGTCAGCGTGGCGGTGAAGCGGACGGCGTCGAGGCCGGGCGCCAGGTTCTCCTTCTCGCCGAGGATCCGCTGGTCCTGCAGCAGCTCGACCTCGGTGATCGCGGTCGACGACTCGTTCTTGACCGTGAAGGTGACGGGGCCCGCGGGGACCTTCGTCGAGGACACCGCGCAGGCGTCCTGCCCGTCGTTGGTGAGCGTGATGGTGACGCGGGAGACCTTCGCGTCGCCGGAGCCGGAGCCGGAGCCGTCGGCTCCGGTGGACCCGTCGGCGCACCCGGTGAGTGCGAGGGCGGTGACGGCGCCGAGGGCGCCCAGGGTGATCAGGGGTCGGACGGGCTTACCGAAGGACATGGTCGGTGCTCCTTGCAGGGTCCGCGGCCGGAGGGCCACGAGCGGGGACGGGTTCGGGGGTGGGGGCGGTGGGGAGTCGCCGGCGACGGCGGTCACGGAGGGCCAGCAGCGCCTGCGCGGCGGCCGCGATGCCCAGGGCGATCGGCAGCCAGGCCTTCCAGAGCAGCAGGTCGGCGGACCGCGAGTCCGCTGCGGCCACCGAGGCGGCCGACCGCTCGACGCGGGCGTCGGGGACGGACCAGACGGTGCGGTCCAGGGTCGTGGTGCGCGCGGACGGGAGGCCCCCACCGCTCAGCGTCAGCACCTCGCGTTCGTCGCGGGTCGCGTCCAGGACCCCACCGCGGACGGTCCACAGGGTCACCGTGTCGCGCACGGCCCAGCGCGCCGCGAAGGGGCCGGGGTTCGTCGACGGGGAGACCCCGACGGGCAGGCGGCCGAACAGGGTGACGAGGTCGTCGAGCGTCAGCGTCGACGGACGGTCGGCACCGCTCCCCTGCGCACTGTCCCCGTCCTGCACGACGCGCCACCGGTCGGCGGCCACGCCCGCGCGGGTGACGCGGCGGTGGGCCGACGTCGGCAGGGTGATCCGGGCCTCCCGGCCGGTGCCCGCCACGCGCAGGACGCCGGACGCACCGTCGACGCTGGCCGAGACGGAGCTGGCGTCGCCGCTGACCGCGGTGGTGCGGGGCAGGTCGACCCCGCCCGTCGGCACGGCGATCGCGAGTGCCGCTGCGGCCACGGCGAGTGCGCCGGCGACGACGGCGCGCACCCGGGGCACGCGGTCCGGCGACGGACGCCACGCGCGCGGCCAGAGCGTCAGGGCCAGCACCGGGACCACGTAGAGGAACCAGCCGAGCACCTCGATGACCCGCGGGTCCGGCGGGATGCCGAGCACGCCGGTGACCAGGGCACCCTGCACCGAACCGCTCGGGGCGAGCCACGACAGGTCGACGGTGCGCTGCTGGCCGATGACGATCCAGCCGGCCTCGTGCGCGCGGCGGAGGACGGTCAGCACCAGGCCACCCGCGACGAACACCAGGAAGACCCCGGTGCCGGTGAAGAACCGCGACAGGTTGAGGCGGACGCCACCGGTGTAGATGCCGAAGCCGACGACGACCGCGGCCGCGATGCCGATCACGGCACCGAGGGCGGCGAGGCCGGTGTCCGACGACGCCTGGAACGTGGCGAGGAGGAACACCGAGGTCTCGAAGCCCTCCTTCAGGACGGCGAGGAACGCCATGCCGGCGAGGGCCCAGGCGGTGCCACGGCCGAGGGCAGCGGTCGCACTGGCCTCGAGGTCGGCGGTCAGGGTGCGCGCGTGCGTGCGCATCCAGACGATCATGCCCGTGACGAAGACGACGGCGACGATGCCGATGACCGCCTCCATGCCCTCCTGCTGGGCCTGCGGCAGCGCCTGCTCGACGGCCTGCAGCCCGAAGCCGACGGCGATGCTGAGCAGCACCGCGAGCCCGACGCCCGACCACATCGGGGTGAGCGGAACGCGGTTGCGACGCAGGAACGCGGCGATGATGCCGACGATGAGCGTGGCTTCGAGGCCTTCACGGAGACCGATGACGAGAGTGGCGAGCATGACGAAGGTGAGGCTAACCTAACCACCGAACGGCCCGCCAGTCGTGCGACGTGATGTTTGATGGTTCTCATGAACCTGCTGTCCGTCGACGGCCTGGCGTCGGTCACGAACGTGCTCGACCTCGCCGGGGTCTTCGCGTCCGCCCTGCTCGGCGGCTCCATCGCCCGCGCGATGGACTTCGACCTGTTCGGGTTCCTGGTCGTCGGGTTCGTCTCCGGACTCGGCGGCGGGATGCTCCGCGACACCCTGCTGCAGAACGGGCCACCCGTCGCGCTCGTCGATCCGCTGTACGTGCCGGTCGCCGTCGCCGGGGCGCTCATCGCGTTCCTCGTGTCGTTCTCCGAGCTCACCTGGGACCGGCTGTTCACCGTGCTCGACGCCGCCGTGATCGGGTTCTGGGCCGTGGTCGGCGTGCAGCGGACCTACGACGCCGGGCTCGACTGGCCCGCCGCGATCATCATGGGGACCATCACCGCGGTCGGCGGCGGGGCCATGCGTGACCTGCTGCTGCGGCGGGTGCCGGCGGTGTTCGGCGGGAACGCGCTGTACGCCACCGTGGCCGTCGCTGCGTCGGCCGTGATGGTGATCGCCTCGGCGCTCGGGTCGCCGTCGCTCGGCATCCTGCTCGCGATCACCCTGTCGCTCGGGCTCCGCTGGGGAGCGGTCCGGCGGGGCTGGGGGCTGCCGAACGGCCGTGACTGGCAGCCGAAGTCGACCCTCGGTTCGCTGCTCCGGCGGGGTCGGAGCCTGCGGCCGGACGCGCTCCGGTTGCTCCGGCGCCCGGGCCGTCGGACCGGTGCCGGCAGTGTCCGAGAAGAGCACGAGGACTGAGGGGCTGTCCTCCGGCGCTCCGCGACGGTACGATCAGTACCGCCGGGTATCGACCTGGCAGTTCTGCCGGGCAACGTCCCGGTGAACGCTGTCCGCACAGCACCGACGCGACCCGAACGCGGCGGTTCCGAGCAGACGTGGGGATGGGGGCTTCGCTGATGCCGCGCGGGATCAGACGCGCGGCGCGGCAGGTCTCCACCACGATGCTCTCCCCGACGACCACCAGCACAGGTCGGAGCAGCAACCGATGAGCGACGACGCTTCCCCCACCCAGCGCATCCCGCGTGCCGAGGTCCGGGAACGCCTGCTCGCCGCCGGAGCCGCGGTCTTCGCCGAACAGGGTGTGTACGGCGCGCGGCTCGACGACGTCGCAGCGCGCGCGGGGTTCAGCAAGGGTGCGGTCTACTCGAACTTCTCGTCCAAGGAAGACCTGCTCGCCCAGGTCATGCAGCGGTCCACGAACGTCGTGCTCGGCTCACTGCAGGAACTCGTGCACGCGGACATCGCCGCCGTCGACGTCGGTGACGTCCTGCGCGCCGCGTTCGGGCAGAACGACCAGAGCGAGCAGTTCGCGCTGCTCTCGGCGTTCCGTGGGTACGCCGTCCGGCACCCCGAGTTCCTGCCGGAGTTCATCCGGCAGCGCCGGATCCTGCAGGACGGAGTACTGGAGCTGGTGCGGCTCTGGCTCGGTGCCCACCCCGAGGTCGAGGTCGGCATGACACCGGAGGAGTTCGCGACCGTGCTCATCGGGGCGAACGTCGGCCTGGTGTTCGACGCGCCGGCGCTGCCCGGGGTCGATCCGGGCGAGCTCATCGCGACGCTGGTCGAGGCGGTCATCCGCCGGCGCTGACGCGCGGCGCCCCGCTCGGCGGCGCGGGCGGGCGCGGGCGGCGGCTGGCGGGCGGCGGGCGGCGGCGAGGCGCGGCGCGGCGGTCGGGGCTTCGCACCGTGCGAGGTTCGCGACCCCGTGGCCGCTCGACCGCCCCGTGCACGCCTACAGCCCCGCACCGAACCACCAACCACGCACCACCCGACGAACCCTGCACCGTGCAACACCCGCCGAGCCATCGCCCAACAGAGCCCGCACCGTGCGAGTTTCGCGACCCCGTGGCCGCTCGACCGCCCCGTGCACGCCTACAGCCCCGCACCGAGCCACCAACCACGCACCACCCGACGAACCCCGCACCGTGCAACACCCGCCGAGCCATCGCCCAACAGAGCCAGCACCGTGCGAGGTTCGCCACCCCGTGTCCGCTCGACCGCCCCGTGCACGCCTACAGCCCCGCACCGAGCCACCAACCACGCACCACCCGACGAACCCCGCACCGTGCAACACCCGCCAACCGGCACGCGCCCGCGTCAGGCCGTGCGACGATCCCGACGGCGGGGCTTCGGCCCGTCGTGGGACCAGGCGGACGACGGCAGCAGGCTCGGCGGCAACAGGCGCGACCGCACGACGCGCACCGTGGAGACCGAGGCGTCGAGCGCCTCCCGAGCGTCGCGGACGTGACGTTCCAACGCCGCCGTGTCCACCGATGAGGCCCCATCGGCGGCGAAGCGTTCGCGATCGACCGCGTCGACCGCGGCCTCCAGGTGCGGCACGACCGACTCCGGCAGCCCGGGACGCAGGCGTCCGAGCACGGCTCGGGCGGTCCGGGCCACGGCGGCGGCGTCACCCGGCGGCGCGAGGCCGGGGGCGTACCCGTGGTCGGCGACGTCGTCGAGCAACTCGCGCCACGCTTGCACGGCGGGTGACCGACCGGCAGCGATCGCCGACAGCCTCGACCGACGGCGAACAGCACGCACGAGGCCCGGGGCGACGAGGACCGCGAGCACGAGCAGCAGGCCCACGAGCAGCCCGACCGGTCCTCCGCCGCCGCCGGTGCCGGACGCACCCGTGGCACCCGGAACCGGGGACGCCGACGGGGTCGGTGACGCTGATTCGTCCGCCGGGGTGGTCTGCTCGGGTGCCGGCAGCGGGGTCTCCGATGCCGCCGCGGTCGGCGAGGCCGAGGGCTCCTCGGACGGCGCGGCCTCGTCGGAGTCGGGCGTCGGCTCGAAGGCGACCCACCCGGCGCCCTGGATGTACAGCTCCGGCCAGGAGTGCAGCTGCCGGTTCGACACCGCGTACTCGCCGTCGGGCTGCGGCGACCCGGCCCGGTACCCGACCGCGATGCGCGAGGGGATGCCGAGCGTCCGGGCCATCACGGCCATCGCGGACGAGAAGTGCACGCAGTACCCGTCGCGGACCTTCAGGAACGTCGAGACGACGTCCATGCTGTCGCCGTCGTAGCCCTGCTCGACGGGAGCGGTCTCGGAGTACGTGAACAGGTCGCTGCGGAACCACTGCTCGAGTGCCCGCGCCCGCCCGTAGTCGTCGGTCGCGGCTGCGGCGACGCGGGTCGCGGTGGTCGAGATGTTGGCGGGCAGGTCGTCGGGCAGGGCGAGGTCGGTGCGCAGCTGCTGGCGGCTGGGCTCCCGGAAGCCACGGCCGTCGGAGCGGGCGAGCACCCCCGAAGCGGCGACCGCGTCGAGGTAGTCGTTGGCGAACGTCGAAGCCCCGTAGACCTCGTACATCGCGCCGCGGGCGGTCGCGGCTCCGGTCGACCGGACGGTGCTCGAGTTCCCCATCCACCGCCACTGCGACAGGTCGAGGTTGGTGGACTGCGACTCGATCGACACCGCACCCGACGGGACCGGCAGGTAGGTGCTGGACAGCCCGGTGATCCGGACGGTCACGTCGCCACGGCTCGCCAGGCGCGGGTTGACGCCCTCGGCCCACTGCTGTTCGTCGGCCGTGTCGGCCTCGGCCGCGTTCGTCACGGTCGGCACCCAGTCCCCCGTGCCGAACTCGTCGAGGTCGGCGAGCTTGAGGTACTCGGGCTGCCCGTCCGACGAGCGGTAGCGGAACACCTCGAGCTCGCTCGGACGGCGCAGGTCGTTGCCGAGTTCGAGCAGGGTGCCGGGCCGTCCGGGCTGGATCGGCGACTGGATCGCACCGGTCACGCCGGACAACCAGCTGGCGTTGAGCGGCACGATCGTCGGCAGCCCGATGGCCACGACGAGCCCGATCGCCCCGACGACCGCGGCCGGCAGTGCGCGCTGCACCGGACGCACGGACAGCCAGAGCAGGGCGAGGAACGCCACCGCCGTGGTGATGACGAGCGGGGTGCCGGCGGGCTGCCCGGTGATGACGCCCGGCACGATCAGGATGACGAGGGCCGGGGCAGCGGCGAGCGACGGGATCCGCGCGATGGCGGCGAGGAACAGCGAGACCGCAGCGACCCAGCCGATCGACGCGGTGACGACGAGCCGGATCGCGTCGGTCTGCGGCAGTGGTGCGGGGTTCAGGCGGATCGCGGCGAGCGTCTCCCC
Organism: Curtobacterium sp. MCLR17_034; assembly: GCF_003234485.1. Lineage (NCBI taxonomy): Bacteria > Bacillati > Actinomycetota > Actinomycetes > Micrococcales > Microbacteriaceae > Curtobacterium > Curtobacterium sp. MCLR17_034. The sequence continues at coordinate 39,462 of NZ_QKTH01000021.1, read as the reverse complement.
GAGGGCTCCGTCGGCGTCGAGCCACCCGAGCGGTTGGATGTCGTTGACCAGTGCGGCGGCGCACGAGCAGGCGATGACCGTGCCGACCAGGACGACGAAGCGGATGCCGGGCGTCTGGCGGCGCACGGCGAGCATAACGGCGACGAGCACGGCGACGACGACGACACCCGATGCCCACCAGGCGATGCCCTGCACGAGCGGCCGGATGGCGAGGGCGGCGAGGAGCACGGGCACCGGCGCGAGGGCCACGACCCAGGCGCTCGGGACGTCACGCAGGTCGTCGTCGCGGTCGAGGATCTCGCGCACGTCGGCACGGCCACGCGCCGGTGCGCTCACCCCGGTCACCGTGCGGCCCCGGACGGCGTCGCGCCGACGACCGGCACCACGAGGGTCCGCCAGCCGCCGCGGTCGAGGATGCCCCGCACGGCCGGGTCCGGCGGCACGATCGTCGCCAGGATGCCGCGGCTCGACCCGCTGGTCGCGCTGACGAGTTCGGCGGCTTCCTCCGCGGTGCAGGTGCCCGTCACGACGGCGGTCATGCCGTGCACGTCGCGGCCACGGACCTCGGGCAGGACGTCGGTGACTTCGCGGGCGTCGGAGCGGAGCCGGACGTCGGCGAGCCCGACGAGCACGTCGGTGAGCCCGCCGACGTCGCCCGCGTGCCGGGTCGCGCCTTCGGGACCGTCGAACACGAGCACGACACGGGAGGTCCGGGCGGCGAGCGCCCGGGCGACACTGGCGGCCACCACGACGGCGTGTTCGAAGGCCTGGTCGCCGCCCAGGTCGGACAGCTCGGCGAGGTCCTCTCGACCGAGCCGCTGGTAGGACTCGCGCCGGACGTCGAGGGCGATCACGGCCTCGGGCGGCTGGGCCTGGGTGGTCTGGCGGACGTGCAGTTCACCGCGCCGAGCACTCTGGGCCCAGTGCACCCGGCGGATCGGGTCACCCGGTCGGTAGGGGCGGAGTTCGCTGTCGTCGGCGGAACCACCCTGTCCGACCCGGCCCTCGTCGGCCGAGACCGCACCGGCGAGCGCCCCGGCGTCGATCGCCCCGAGGGGGGCCGAGGCCGGGACGACGACGACCTCCTCAGCAGGGACGACGGGTCGGTCGATGCGGAGCAGGCCGAACGGGTCCTCGACCCGGATCGTCACGGGGCCGACCAGCGAGCGGCCGCGGTGCATCGCGAGCGCCTCGACGTCGAGCACTGCCGGCGGCAGGTTCGGCCCGACCTCGGCGTAGGTCTCCGCCTCGGCCAGGCTGGCGAAGGCGTCCTCGAGCTGTTCGCGCACGAGCAGCGTCGCCCGCGGGCCGATCCGCAGGCTGGTGCTGCCGAGGGTGATGCGTTCCCGGTAGACCTCGCCCACCTGGACGATCGCCCGTGCGGTGCTGCGGCTGCCGCGGAGCGGGGTGGCGACGACGAACGCCATCACGATGCCGAGCACGACCAGGACGAGCAGCAGCAGGCCGGCCGTGACGGCGACGCTCGTGGTGCCGACCAGACCGCCGCCGACCAGGCCGATGCCGACGGCGATGACCGTCCAGCCCCGGATCGTCGGGCGCGGGAACGGGGTGCGTCGGGCCAACGACAGCCCGCGGCGGCCGAACCGTGCCGCCGTGGACCGCGCGGCACCGACGCGTCGCAGCAGCGACGGCGGTGCCGATGGACCGGCCATCAGGAGCGGACGGGGGTGGCCGTGAACGGGATGGCGGTGTCGGAGACGATGTGGACGACGATCTCGCGCACGGTGTCCTCGCCGGTGCCGCCGAGCCCGCGGGCGACCGGCACGAGCCGGTGCGCGAGCACGATCGGGGCGAGCGTCGCGACGTCGTCGGGGGTGACGAACGGGCGGCCGAGCAGGGCTGCGTGCGCACGGGCCGCCTGCGCCAGGTGCAGCGTCGCGCGGGGGCTCGCACCCAGCACGAGGTCGGGATGGGTGCGCGTCGACCGGACGATCGCGATGATGTACGCCTCGACGTCGGGGGCGATGTGCACCCCTGCGACGGTCTCGATGATCGCCCGCAGCGTGCCGACGTCGACGATCGGCCGCAGGCGCGACAGCGGGTCGCTGCCGCCGCGGTTCGCGAGCATCTGCCGTTCGGCGTCGACGCTCGGGTAGCCCATCGCGATGCGCGCCATGAATCGGTCGCGCTGCGCCTCGGGCAGCGGGTACGTGCCCTCCATGTCGATCGGGTTCTGCGTCGCGACGATCATGAACGGCCGGTCGAGCGGACGCGTCACCCCGTCGACGGTGACCTGCGACTCCGCCATCGCCTCGAGCAGGGCCGACTGGGTCTTCGGGCTGGTGCGGTTGATCTCGTCGCCGATGACCACGTTCGCGAACACCGGGCCGGGCGAGAACCGGAAGGTGCCGGACGACTGGTCGAAGATGTTCACGCCCGTGACGTCGGACGGCAGCATGTCCGAGGTGAACTGGATGCGGTTCACGGACCCGCCGACCGAGGCGCCGAGCGCCTTGGCGAGCACGGTCTTGCCGACGCCGGGGACGTCCTCGACGAGCAGGTGTCCCTCGGCGAGCATCACCGTCAGGGCCGTGCGGATGGCTTCCGCCTTGCCGTCGATCACCGTGGCGACCGAGGCCACGATGTCGTCGCCCACCGCCCGCACGTGTTCGAGCGGGAAGGCGGGGTGGGTCGGCTCCGGCACGCAGGGCTCCATCGTCGGGGACAGGTGTCGTGCATGCTACATCGGGCCGGTGACAGCACCCGGTACGGGTGCACGGACTGGTCGTTCCGCGCAACGGCGGCCGATCCGCGTGTGGTGGGGCCGGGAGGCACGGCCCACCACACGCCGATCCGTCACCTCGTGCGCGGAACGGCCCACGGGCCTCCAGACAGTGCCCGGACCGGCCGGCGGACGGTCAGGACCGGGGCGCCAGCGCCGCGTCCGCGGCGCGCAGCACGCGCGCGGCGACCGCGACCCCGTCTTCGCGCCCGAGCTCGGTGTCCTCGTGCTCGATGTTCACCCACATGTCCGGGTCGATCGCACGCAGCGCATCGAGGAACGTCGTCCAGTACGCCTCGTCGTGGCCCTTGCCGAGCGCGACGAAGTCCCACGCCGACGGCGTCGGCCACTCGTTCGCCCACTCGTCGCCGCCGAGGTTCGTGCGTGACTCGTCCGGCGACAACCGGCGGAACGAGTTGTCGAGCACCCCGTTGATCGCGGCGTGCGGGTTGATCCGGACGTCCTTCGCGGCGGCGTGGAACACGAGCGGGCCGAGGTCGCGGGCGACCGCCACCGGGTCCATCTGCTGCCAGAACAGGTGCGAGGCGTCGAGCTCCACCCCGACGTTGGTCAGCCCGCCGCGCTCGACGAGCTCCCGGATCGACGCCGGGTTGAAGACGAGGTTCTGGGGGTGCAGCTCGAGCGCGACCTGCACACCGTGCTCCCGGGCCAGGGCGTCGATCTCCTGCCAGAACGGCACCGCGACGCTCCACTGGTGCTCGAGGACGTCGAGCGCGGCCGAGTTCCAGGCGTTCACGATCCAGTTCGGCCTCGTGCCACCCGGCTCCCCCGCCGGCAGTCCGGACATCGTGACGACGCGGTCCTGCCCGAGGCGGGCCGCGAGGCGGATGCTCCGCCGGACGTCCTCGGCGTGCGCGGGGCCGATCGCCGGGTCGGGGTGCAGCGGGTTGCCGTTGCAGTTGAGCCCGGCGATGGTGACGCCGGTCCCCGCGAACTGCGCCAGGAACGCGTCACGCGCCCCGTCGTCCTGCAGGATCGCGTCGATGTCGGGCACGTGCACCGGGGGCAGGAACCCGCCGGTGTTCAGCTCGATGCCGGTGAGGCCGTTGGCCGCGATGACCCGGAGCGCGTCGGCGAGGGGGCGGTCGTGCAGGATCGCGTTGTAGAGACCGAGCTTCATGCGCGGACACCACCCTGCGTGGTCGGGACGACGGCGTCGGCAACGTCGACGGACGTGCCCCCGGCCGCGGCGGATCGTGCCACCGCGTCGAGGACCTCCATGTTGTGCACGCCGTCGTCGAACGTGGCGTTCGCGGGCAGGGCGTCGGGCGCGGCGCCGGACAGCCCCGCGATCTCGTCGAGGAACGCCCGCGCCTGGTACTCGAACATCTGGTTCTGCCCCCAGCCGACCCCCGGGGCGTCCATCGCCATGCCACCCGCGACGTAGGGGTGGTCGGGGCCGAGCACGACCTGGCGGTACCCACCCGTGCGCGAGCCGTCGGACTGCAGCGCGAGGCCGATCTCAGAGGCGCGCTCCTGGTCCCAGCGGGCGGCACCGCGCTCACAGAACACCTCGATGACGAGGCCGTTCGGGTGCCCGGCCGCGACGCGTGAGGCCTCGAGCGACCCGACGACCGTGCCGTCGCCGAACCGTGCGCTGAACGTGGCGTAGTCGTCGTTGCCGACGGCCGCGGTCTCATCGGTGAGCGGGACGGCCTGCCCCCGCAGGGCATGTCCGGCGGCCACGGGTCGCTCGGTGATCGACGTGGTGAACGTCCCACCGCTGACGCTCCGGACCGGGCCGGCGAGGAACTCGGCGACGTAGGACAGGTGCGAGCCGACGTCGGCGAGCGCGCCGGATCCCGGCGCCCCGGCGAAGCGCCACGAGAACGGGACGTCGGGCGAGGCGCCGTAGTCGGTCCAGTACCGGCCGGAGACGTGCAGGACCCGGCCGAGCGTGCCGTCCTCGACGAGCTCCTTGATGGCCGCGAGGCCGGGAGCCCGGCGGTAGGTGAACCCGATGCGACCGAGCACCCCGCGCTGGGCGGCCTCGGCAGCGGCGGACGCCATCGCGCGGGCATCGTCGAGCGAGTCGGACAGCGGCTTCTCGCACAGCACGTGTTTGCCGGCGGCGAGCAGCCCCTCGACGATCTCGCGGTGCAGGGTGTTCGCGACGACCACACTCACCACGTCGATGTCGTCCGCTGCCGCGATGGCTCGCCAGTCGGTGTCGTGCCGCTCGTAGCCGAAGCGCCGTGCGGCGTCGGCGGCGAGGGGCTCGTAGACGTCGCCGACCGAGACGAGCCGGACCGGCGGCAGCGTCGAGGTGAAGAGGGAGGGTGCGTTCCGCCATGCCGCCATGTGGGCCTTGCCCGCCATGCCCGCGCCGATGACGGCGACGCCGATGCTGTCGCTCATGTTCTCTCCTTCGAGAAGGTCGCTGGATCCCGATTCTGGAACGTTCCAGAACGTGTCGGTAGACTGTAGCCGCACCAGCCCATGTCCTGTCAAGCACCGTGCCGGAAAGGCTCAGCGTGACCCCTCGCCCGCCGACGATCATCGACGTCGCCGCACGCGCAGGCGTCTCGAAGTCCCTGGTGTCGATGGTGCTGCGCGACGATCCCGGGGTCTCCCCCGCCCGCCGCTCCGCGGTGCTCGCCGCCGTCGCGGAGCTCGGCTACCGCCCGAACCGCGCCGCCGCCATCCTCGCCGGCACCCGGACCCGCACCATCGGGGTCATCGTCGACGACTTCCGGAACCCCTGGTACGTCCCGATGCTCGACGGCATCCGCGAGGCCCTCGCCCCGCACGGCCTCCGCCTCACCCTCGCCGACACCCGCGCCAACGCCCACCTCGACTCATCCCCGTTCGACGACCTGGTCTCCCTGCGGGTCGACGGCGTGGTGCTCGCCGCCGAGGGCTTCCCCGACGTCGTCGTCCCCGCCGACACCCCGGTCGTGGTCGCCGGCGCACGCGAGGACGTCCCCGGCGGACTCGACGTGGTCGCCTCCGACGAAGCCGCCGGCGGACGGTTGGCAGCGGATCACCTGATCGGCCTGGGTCACCGCCGCATCGCCCACGTCACCGGTTCGGGAGGCCCGGCTGCGCTCCGCCGCGACGCCACCGTCGCGCAGCTGGTCGCGTCCGGCATCGAACCCCTGGTCTACGGCTCCGGCCCGACCTCGGAGACGACGGGCTACGAGGGCATGCGGCTCGCCCTCCGAGAGCACCCCGACCTGACCGCGGTGTTCGCCGCGAACGACGTCATGGCGATGGGAGCGATCGCCGCCGTGCAGGAAGCCGGACTCCGCGTGCCGCAGGACGTCTCGGTGATCGGCAACGACGAGACCCCGCTCGCCGCGTCACCCCTGCTGCGCCTGACGACGGTCGACCCGCACAACGACGAGGTCGGGCGCCTGGCGGCTGCGCGGTTGGTCGAGCGGATCGGCGCGGCTGCAGGGGCGCCGGCCGATCCCCTCCGGACGCTCGTGCCGCCGACGCTCGTCGTGCGCTCGACGACGGGGCCGCCGCGCCTGAGCGGTGACCGCCCCGGGGCCGACGCCGGCGGGACAGAGGTGCGCCGGGCCTCCAGGCCGGGTGCGAGGTGACCGGAGGTCAGACGCGCGCGCCCTCGAGCCGCGGAACCCGGTTCCAGCAGGCTCGGCCGCCATGCGAGGCGCCCGGGAACGACGAAAGCCCGGTCCGATCGGACCGGGCTTTCGTGCTGCAGTTCGTGCAGTGCGGAGACGGAGGGATTTGAACCCTCGGTCCCCTCAAAGGGGACTCCACCTTAGCAGGGTGGTGCACTCGGCCGGACTATGCGACGTCTCCAAGCACTCTCGCGAGCGCTGCGACCACCATACAGGAGGACCGCGCCACTCTCGACCCGACGAACACCCGCGCGTGGCACGACCCGTCACACTCGGTCCCCCGAAGTGGGGACACGTGGGGGTTGTCGGGGCGTACCCCACTGCATACCATCATCGGGACGCGGCAATCACGTTCCGGGGCTCGTCCCCGTCGTCGCGACACAGCACCCGACGTCGTTCCCCGTGCGGGCCCGGCGCGCCCGATCGCGTGGCGCCCGGCGGGGAGCGACTTCCCCTGGGGGCGCGGCCCACCACCGCGCCCCCGTTTCTGCGTTCGGGGGCGGGTGCACTGCTGACGTTCGGGCGCGCGCACGGCCACGGTCGGGCCCACGAAAGCGACACTGCGCCACCGAGCTCGGCCGTCACTGGCGCCAGGGCGACAGAGTGTCGCGGATGTTCGGCGGCAGTCTGTCGCTTTCGCGGAAGGGGGCAGGGGCGGGAGGCGCCAAGCAAGCAACCGCCCGCCCGCGCCTCAGTACCCGAACGCCTTGGAGCAGGTCTGCTGGTTGGCGGACTGCCCCTCGAGCCCGTCGATGGTCTCGGGCGTCGCCGAGGGGGTGCGCGGTGCAGCGGACGACGGCACCGCCGGAGTCGCCGGCGTCGCGGGCTCCGGCGCAGCGGCCGGCGACGACGGTGCAGCCGCCGGCTGCGTCGGACTCGTCTCGGACCCGATGCCCGTGCTGTCCGCCCCGAGGGAGAACGACTGGTCGGCCTTGATCTTCGCGAACAGCCGGTCGGCCAGGTACGTCGTCGGCTCGACCTTGCCCTCGTAGACACCGGTGCCGCCCGTGGTGCCCGGGTACTGCACGAAGTTCACCCGCGCCAGCGGCAGGTCACGCAGCGCCAGGCCCATCTGCACCATCGTCCCGATGTCGTTCAGGCTCTGGGACAGCTGCATGTTCGACGCCGCCGCCCGGGCCAGCTTGTACAGGCGGGCCGGCGAACCGAGGGTGTCGTTCGACTTCACGGTGCGGAGCAGCGACGACAGGAACACCTGCTGGCTCGAGATCCGGCCGAGGTCCGACCCGTCGCCGACCCCGTGCCGGGTGCGCAGGAACGCCAGGGCCTCGTCACCCTGCAGGGTCGAGGTGCCGGCCGGCAGGTTCAGCCCGGTGTACGAGTCGGTGATCGGCTGGGCGACGCAGACCGGCACGCCGCCGATCGCGTTCGACATCTCGATGACGCCCTTGAACGACACCGCGGCCGAGTACTGGATGTCGAGCCCGGTCAGGCCGGCGACCGTCTGGGTGACGCAGTTCAGGCCACCCTCGCCGAACGAGGTGTTGATCGGCTGCGCAGCCATCGCCGGGGCCGTGCCCGTGCCGTCGGTCTTCCTGCAGGCCGGGATCGGTGTGACGAGGTCGCGCGGGATGCTCACCGCGGTCGCGTTGGTGTGGTCGGCCGAGACGTGCAGCAGGATGTTGACGTCGTTGAGGGTCGCATCGCGCTCCCCGAAGGCAGCACTCTGCTCGGGGTCGTTGTCGGTGCCGACGACGAGCATGTTGAACCCGCCCTTGAAGGCACTGATCGGCTTCGCGCCGCCCTTCGCCTGCGGTGCCGGCTGTCCCTGTATCTCGACGCCGTCACCGAGGTCGTCCGTGACCTGCTTCGCCGCGATCGCCGTGACCGAGACCGAACTCACCAGGGCCACTGCGACGACGGCGGAGACCGTCTTGGCAGCGGTCGCGAAGGGGCTCGAGCGCCGCAGACGTCCGTGCCGTGCGATCCCGGACGCTCGGTTCAAGCGGTGGGATCGATCGCGGACGTCGTTCACGGGCACTCCTGTCGTCGGTGGACACGCCGGGGACGGCAACCGGTCAAGGCTGCCACGACGTTGCCTGACGATCCAGTGCGAGGGACACCGCTACCACTCGCTGCTCGGTGCCGCGACCTGCGGATCCACGGCGGTCAGCGCGGACCTGAGCGGATCCGCAGCCGAGGTCGGTTCAGGCGGACACGACCACCCGGAAGCGGTCCGGCAGGGCGATCAGGGCGGACGACAGGTCGAGGAGCGCCGCGGCACAGTCGTCGAGGGCGTCTCGCTCCGCAGCGGCCACGGCCCGCTCGACGATCTCGACCCGTCGCCGCCGGTCGACCACGGCATCGATCCCGTTCGCCAGGGCGACGTCGTCGGTGAAGAACATGTCGAGCACGATGCGCTGCGACAGCAACCAGTCGCCACTGACCGACGATCCGCGGCGCCGCAGGTACCAGGCGCCGAGCTCGACGAAGGCACCAGCCTCGGTCCAGCACTCCCGCAGCCACACCTTGTCGAACCGGTCCTGGTACCCGACGGAGTTCGACGGCGGATCGACGAGCAGGGCTTGAGCGATCCGCAGTCGCTCGATCATCTGGTCGACCGACCACTGCGAGATCACAACACCGACGTAGCGCTGCACGCTGGCCAGCTGCAGGGACTCGAGGGTCACGAGGGCTTCGCGCACCGGTGTGCGCGACACCCGCATGTCCGATGCCAGGGTGTCGAGCCGCAACCGCTGCCCGCGGCGGTACTCCCCCCGCAGGACGTTGTCGAGCAGTCGCAGGAACACCGCGTCGCGCAGCAGGCTGCGGCGCAGGCCGTGGGGATCGAGGCCGCCGGCGCTGGCTCGGATGGGGGTGTGCTCCATCAGCCCAGGCTCACGCACGGACGGCACCCCCGAGGCGAGGGCGGTCGCTGCCGTGGATCGTGGTCGCCGGTGTCGCGCTGTGGAGGAGTGCCATGCAGGCACAGTGACAGCGCTGCGACGGCGGCGCTAAACACTCTGAATACGGAATGTCAGGCCGCCGCCACAGGGCTCACCTCCGGTCGGACTTCGCGTCCCCGGTGAGCACCGAGAGCGGTTGGGTGACGTCCTCCAGCCCCTTCCGCGCGGCGTCGACCCCGAATATCAGGGCCACCACGCCGCCGCCGATCATCACCGCGGATCCGAGCAGGTACCCCCAGAACAGCGGCTCCCGGGATGACCCGTCACCGATGAAGGCCCCGTAGATGGCCGGTGCGACCGCACCGAAGATCTGCGCCAGGGCGAAGAAGTACGAGATGGCCTGCGACCGCAGCTCGAGCGGGAAGATCTCGCTGACGGTCAGGTAGGCGCTCGACGCCCCGGCCGAGGCGAAGAAGAACGAGACGCACCAGAACGCGACCTGCACCGTCGCCGAGATCGCGTCCGCCCGGAACAGGAACGCCGACGTGGCGAGCACGAGGCCGGACACCAGGTACGTCAGGAAGATCATCTGCCGACGACCCCAGGTGTCGAAGAAGCGCCCCAGGATGATCGGGCCGAGCAGGTTGCCGATCGCGAACGGGAAGAAGTAGACCGCCGTCTCCGCCGTCTTCAGGCCGAAGAAGTTCGTGAGGACCAGGGCGTAGGTGAAGAAGATCGCGTTGTACAGGAACGCCTGCGTGATCATCATCGTCGCGCCGACGAGCGTTCGGGTCGGGTACTGCTTCAGCAGCACGCGCGCGATGGCCAGGAACCCGACGCGGTCGGTCGGCGTGACCGTCATCGCCTTCGACTGGTCGACCTCCGGCAGGGGCTTGCCGGTCGCCTTCTCCACCGACTCCTCGATGCGGGAGACGGTGGCCTCGGCCTCTTCCTCGCGCCCGTGCGTCATCAGCCACCGCGGACTCTCCGGGATGTGCCGTCGCAGGAAGATGATCGCGATGCCGAGCACCGGGCCGAGGAAGAAGCCGATGCGCCAGCCGATGTTCTCGGCGAAGTAGGACGTGTCGAGCAGGTAGATGTTCGCGAACGCGCCGAGTGCGGCACCGCCCCAGTACGTGCCGTTGATGGCGATGTCGACGTGCCCGCGGTACTTCGCCGGGATGAGCTCGTCGATCGCCGAGTTGATCGCCGCGTACTCGCCGCCGATGCCCAGACCCGCGACGAACCGGAAGGCCGCCAGGAACCAGAAGTCCTGCGCGAGGCCCGCGATGCCCGAACCGATCAGGTAGATCGCGAGCGTCAGGATGAACAGCTTGCGCCGCCCCAACCGGTCGGACATGCGCCCGAACACCAGGGCACCGACGACCTGGCCGACCAGGTAGATCGTGCCGAGGGACGTCACCTGCTGTGTGGACAGGTTCAGGTCCGCCTGGAAACCCGCGTTCGAGACGATCTGGATCTCGAGACCGTCGAGGATCCAGGACACGCCGAGTCCGACGACGACGCTCCAGTGGAACCGGGTCCACGGCAAGCGGTCCATCCTGGCGGGCACCAGGCTCTTGATGGTTGCGTTCGCGCTGCTCACGAAATGGGACCGTACGCCGAGATCGCCGATGTGGTTCAGATGCGGAACGAGGAACCGGGGGCGGAGCCGGATCCCCCTACTTCGAATCCGGCTCCGTCGCCGGGATCTCAATGATCGCAAGTGCGATGGAAACCCACAAGCGGACGGGAGGCGCGGTGCGGGCCCGCCACGCGCCTCCAGTCCGACCCTGGTCGCCGTCGCGAACGCGGCGTAGCGTCGGAGAGGTGACCCGACCTGACATCCGCACGGTCGGCGAGCTCCGCACCTCTGGTCACGTCCAGAAGACGGTCCGCGCCGAGATCCGCGACAACCTGCTCACCGCCCTGCGCCAGGGCACCGATCCGTGGCCCGGCCTGCACGGCTTCGAGACCACCGTCATCCCCCAGCTCGAACGCGCCCTGATCGCCGGGCACGACGTCGTCCTGCTCGGCGAGCGCGGCCAGGGCAAGACCCGCCTGCTCCGCACCCTGCAGGGCCTGCTCGACGAGTGGACGCCGGTCATCACCGGCTCCGAGCTCGGCGAGCACCCGTACGAGCCGATCACCACCGCGAGCATGCGGCGCGCCGACGACCTCGGCGACGCCCTGCCGATCAGCTGGCGGCACCGCGACGACCGCTACGTCGAGAAGCTCGCGACACCGGACACGAGCGTCGCCGACCTGATCGGGGACGTCGACCCGATGAAGGTCGCCGAGGGCCGCAGCCTGGGCGACCCGGAGACCATCCACTTCGGGCTCGTCCCCCGCGGGCACCGTGGCATCGTCGCGATCAACGAGCTGCCCGACCTGGCCGAACGCATCCAGGTCGCGATGCTCAACGTGATGGAGGAGCGCGACGTCCAGATCCGCGGCTACGTGCTGCGGCTGCCGCTCGACGTACTCGTCGTGGCGAGCGCGAACCCCGAGGACTACACGAACCGCGGCCGGATCATCACGCCGCTGAAGGACCGCTTCGGCGCCGAGATCCGCACGCACTACCCGATCGAGCTCGACGACGAGATCGCCGTCATCCGGCAGGAGGCCCAGCTGACGGCCGAGGTCCCCGACGCCCTGATCGAGATCCTCGCCCGGTTCACCCGCGCACTGCGTGGTTCGAGCGCCGTCGACCAGCGCAGCGGTGTGAGCGCCCGGTTCGCGATCGCCGGTGCCGAGACGGTGTCCGCGGCCGCGGTGCACCGCGCAGCACGCCAGGGCGAGGACGAGGCGGTCGCCCGGCCGATCGACCTCGAGACAGCGGTGGACGTCCTCGGCGGCAAGATCGAGTTCGAGAACGGCGAAGAGGACCGTGCCGACGAGGTCCTCGAGCACCTGCTCCGCACCGCGACCGCCGAGACCGTGCGCTCCCGCTTCAAGGGTCTCGACTTCGCGGTGCTCGTGGACGCGCTCGACGGCGGCACGATGGTGACCACGGGCGAGCAGGTCAGCGCCCGGGCGTTCCTCGAAGGCCTGCCGCCGATCGGCGAGTCCGACCTGTACGACCAGGTGTGCGACCGGATGGGTGCCACGAACGACGGCGAACGCGCCGGCGCGATCGAGCTCGCCCTCGAGGGGCTGTTCCTGGCCCGACGCATCAGCAAGGAGTCCGGCGGGGGCGAAGCCGTCTATGGCTAGGCAGAACCGGCGCCTGACGCGCGACACCCGGTACGGCCGGTACACCGACGGACCCGACCCGCTCGCCGCCCCGGTCGACCTGGCCGAGGCGCTCGACGCCATCGGGCAGGACGTGATGGGCGGCACGTCGCCCGAGCGCGCGATGCGGGAGTTCCTGCGGCGAGGGGGCCGGACGCAGCGCGGCCTCGACGACCTGGCCCGCCGGGTGGCCGAGCGCCGCCGTGAGCTGACGAGCAGGAACAACCTCGACGGCACCCTGCAGCAGGTGCGCGAGCTCCTCGACCAGGCGCTGCTCGCCGAACGAGGCGAACTCGCCCGCAACGTCGACCTCGACGACGGCGACCGGGCCCTGGCCGAACTGCAGCTCGACAGCCTGTCGCCCTCCCGGGCCGCCGCGGTGCAGGAACTCGGCGACTACGACTGGACGAGCCCGACCGCGCGCCAGAAGTACGACGAGATCAAGGACCTGCTCGGCCGCGAGGTGCTCGATCAGCGCTTCGCCGGCATGAAGCAGGCGCTCGAGGGTGCCACCGACCAGGACCGGGCCGCGGTCAGCGCGATGATGCAGGACCTCAACGCCCTGCTCGAGGCGCACGCCCGCGGCGAGGACACCCAGCAGCAGTTCGACGACTTCATGGACCAGCACGGCGAGTACTTCCCGTCGGACCCGGCGAACGTCGACGAGCTGCTCGACGACCTGGCAGCCCGCGCGGCCGCGGCGCAGCGCATGCGCAACTCGATGACCCAGGAGCAGCGGGACGAACTCGATGCCCTCGCCCAGCAGGCCTTCGGTTCCCCCGACCTGATGGGGCAGCTGTCCCACCTCGACCGTACCCTGCGCGCACTGCGTCCCGGCGAGGACTGGGGCGGATCCGAGCGCATGGAGGGCGAACAGGGGCTCGGGCTGGGCGACGGCACCGGGGTGTTCCAGGACATCGCGGACCTCGACGCCCTCGCCGACCAGCTCGCCCAGTCCGGGCCGGGCTCGGAGCTCGACGACCTGGACCTCGACGCGCTGTCCCGGCAGCTCGGCGACGAGGCTGCGGTCGACGCGAAGACCCTGCAGCGCCTCGAGCAGGCGCTCCGGAACTCCGGGGCGATGCGCCGCGGTGCCGACGGACAGCTCCGGCTCACCCCGAAGGCGATGCGGCAGCTCGGCAAGAGCCTGCTCAAGGACGTCGCCCAGCGGATGTCCGGTCGCCAGGGCGCGCGGGACCTCCGTCGCTCGGGCGCCGCGGGCGAACCCTCGGGGGCGTCGCGGCAGTGGGCGTTCGGCGACACCGAGCCGTGGGACATCCCGCGCACGATCACGAACGCCGTGGTGCGGACGGCGGCGAGCGGACGACAGGGAGCCGGCGTGCGCCTGAGCATCGAGGACGTCGAGGTGCAGGAGACCGAGGCCCGCACCCAGGCCTGCGTCGCGCTGCTCGTCGACACGTCGTTCTCGATGGCGATGGAAGACCGCTGGGTGCCGATGAAGCGCACCGCCCTGGCGCTGCACACCCTGGTGTCGACCCGGTTCCGCGGCGACGACCTGCAGCTCATCGCCTTCGGTCGCGAGGCCGAGGTGATGGACGTCGAACAGCTCGTCGGGCTCGACGCGATGTGGGACAAGGGCACGAACCTGCACCACGCCCTGCTGCTCGCCAACCGGCACTTCCGGAAGCACCCCACGGCCCAGCCGGTGCTCCTCATCGTCACCGACGGCGAGCCCACGTCGCACCTCGAGCCGAACGGACAGGTCTGGTTCGACTACCCGCCCGACCCGGTGACGATCGCGCTGACCGTGCGGGAACTCGAGAACGCCGGACGCCTCGGCGCCCAGACGACGTTCTTCCGGCTCGGCGAGGACCCGGGGCTCGCCCGGTTCATCGACGCGATGGCGAAGCGGGTGGACGGCAGCGTCGTGGCACCGGAGAACGACGACCTCGGGGTCGCCGTGGTCGGTTCGTACCTCGGCTCGCGTCGCGGGGCCGGCGGCGCGCTCTTCCGCGACGACTGGGGGCTCTGAAGCCCACACGGGACGGACTGGAGGCCCGTGGCGACACCGCCACGGGCCTCCAGTCCGTCCCTGGGTGCGTCTAGAACAGCGGCCAGGGCACGGCGGGGCCGTGACCGGGCGGCGGCGGCGGGAAGATCCCGACGGCGCGCAGGGCCGCGCAGCGCGCCCGGAGCGTGTCGATCTCCTCGTCCGTCAGGTGCTCGGCGAGCTCGTCGCCGAGACCGCCGCGCAGGGCTTCGGACACCCGGTCGAGGCCCTCGAGCTCGTCCGGACCGAGCGGCTCCCCGATCCAGCCCCACAGGACCGTCCGGAGCTTGTGCTCGACGTGGAAGGTGAGCCCGTGGTCCACGCCGAAACGGTGGCCGTCGGGCATCGCGAGCACGTGCCCGCCCTTGCGGTCGGCGTTGTTCACGACGACGTCGAAGACGGCCATCCGGCGCAGGGCCTCGGAGTCCTCGTGCACGAGCGTCACGGGCTGGTCGTGTTCGTCGATGGCCTCGAGCACGGGCAGCCAGGGCGAACCGTCCGCCTCGGCGAGATCCGGCGCCACCAGGTCGACGGCGTCCTGCTCGGGGTCGACGTCCTGCCAGCGCTGCACCATGCCGGGCCCGAACGGACCGTCGCCCATCCACGTGGGTGGGACGACACCCCAGCCGAACGCCTCGGAGACCAGGTGCGCGGCGATCTCGCGGCCGGCGAGCGTGCCGTCCGGGAAGTCCCACAGCGGGCGCTCGCCCTCGACGGGCTTGTAGACGACGGTCGCACCGTCGAGTTCGGCGAGGAAGGTGGCGTTGGACGCCTCACGGATGCGCGCCCGGACGGACAGCGAGCCGTCGCTCATGCGTCGCCGGGCGGACGACCGGCGGCGACGACCTCGCGCGTGCGCTCGACGAAGGCCCGGGCGGTGCCGACCGGGATCTTCACCTGGAACAGCTCGGCGGGCTCGGGGATCTCGACGACGGCCTCGATCTCGATGCCGTCCTCGCTCTCCTCGGACACGATCTCGACCTCGTCGTCGATCGGGTACGCCTCGATGACGACCTGCGCGGTGGACGGGTCGAAGCCCAGGCTCAGGGCCCCGGCGCGGAACTCGGCCTCGACGGGCTGGTCGAGCGGCTCCGGGTCGCGGAGTTCGACGGGCACCGACGGCGGCACGCTGAAGCGGTTGTCGTCGACGGTCGCCACCTCGTCGAGGAGCTCGTCGATCTTGTCGGCGAGGACGGCGGTCTGCTCCTTCTCGAGCGCGACGCTGGTGACGCGCCGACCGGAGCGGGCCTGGATGTAGAAGGCGCGCTCACCCGGACGGCCGATGGTGCCGACGACGAGGCGGTCCGGCCAGTCGAAGCCGTGGACGATGGTGGGCATACCCGCATTGTAGGAGCGCTCGGCTCCGGCCGTTCAGGGTCCGGCAGGACCCGCGGGCGCGTCGGGTGCCGGACGCCCGGTGCCGGTGTGCGCATCGGGTTCCGGATGGCCCGCCCCGCCGCCGACCGCGGCGTCCCCGCTGGGTGCCGGGGCGGTGCGCAGCCAGGACAGGTCACCGGACTCGGTGTTCGTCGCGACGACCTCCGGGCGGTGCTCGCCGTAGCGCACGACGGACACCGAGGCCGGCCCGACGCCGATGCGCTGGAACAGGTCCAGGTGCATGCCGAACGCGTCGGCGAGGACGCTCTTGATGATGTCGCCGTGGCTCACCGCGACCCAGACGGCGCCGGGTCCGTGCTCCGCCTCGACCTCGGCGTCGATGCGCCGGACGGCTGCGACGGCCCGGGACTGCATCGTCTGCATGGACTCACCGCCGGGGAACACGACGGCGCTCGGGTTCGCCTGCACCGTGCGCCAGAGGGGCTCCTTCGCCAGGTCGGCGAGCTTCCGGCCCTGCCACTGCCCGTAGTCGGCCTCGGTGATGGCCCGCTCGATCAGCGAGGCGGGTGGCCCGGCCGGCCGGTCGGTCTGCCGGTCCGTCTGCCGGTCCGTCTGCCGGTCCAGGATCGCGCGGGCGGTCTGCCGGCAGCGCTCGAGCGGACTCGACACGACGGCGACGACGGGCACCGCGGCGATGCGCTCCGCGGTCCGCTCGGCCTGGGTGCGGCCGACGGCGTCGAGTCGCACGCCGGCGGTGCGTCCGGCCAGGACGCCGGTGGCGTTCGCGATGGTGCGTCCGTGACGGACGAGGAGGACGGTCGCCATGCGCCCGATCCTAAGCGCGGGACGCGGTCGCCCTTGACGGGCCGCCCGGGGACCGGTCAGATGGGGGGATGGCCGGGCGGCATCGACTCGCACTCTTCGCCACGTCGACGGTGACCGGGTTCGGGATCGCGACGTGGATCACCCGGACGCCCGCGATCCGCGATGAGCTCGGAGCCTCGATCGAGGCGATGGGGCTCGTCCTGCTCGGGCTGTCGATCGGGTCGATGATCGGGATCCTCGGCGCCGGGGCGCTGGTGCGACGGACCGGCAACCGCCCGCTGATCCTGCTCGGGGGCGCGCTGCCCGTCGTCGGCATGGTGCTCGTCGCGCTGCTCGCCCCGGCGCAGGTCGCCGCCGGGGTCTGGGCTGGGCTGTTCCTGATCGGCTTCGGGGCGGGCGTCGCCGAGATCGGGCTGAACGTCGAGGCCGCCGCGGTCGAACGGCAGATCGGGCGACCGGTCGTGCCGGTGCTGCACGCCTGCTTCAGCCTCGGCAGCGTGGTCGGTGGGGTCGTCGGCATCGCCATGACGGCGGCGGGGACCCCGGTCCGGGTGCACCTGCTCGTCGGCGCCGCGGTGATGGCCGCGCTGGCGGTGTTCGCGATGCTGAACCTGCGGCCGGTGCCCCGTGAGACACCGACCGATCCGCCGGCCGATGCCCGTGGCACCCGCCGGGGAGCCCGCCGCTCCGTCCTCACCGTGCAGCTCGCCATGATCGCCGTCATCACCCTGGCGATGGCCTTCGCCGAGGGTGCCGCGAGCGACTGGCTCCCGCTGCTGATGACCACCGACCACGATGCTCCCGAGTCCGTCGGGTCCCTCGTGTTCACCGGGTTCGCCCTCGCCATGCTCATCGGTCGGGCGGCCGGCACTCCGCTCGTCGCCCGGTTCGGTCGCGCCCCGGTCGTCCGGGTCTGTGCCGCGGTCGGTGCGGTGGGGGTCCTGCTCGTCGTGCTGTCACCGAGTCCGATCGTCACCGCGGCGGCCGCCGGCGTCTGGGGTCTGGGCATCGCCCTCGGGTTCCCGCTGTCGATCTCCGCCGCCGGCGACCACCCCACCGACGGCGACCGCCGGGTGTCGGTGGTGGCCACCGCCGGGTACATCGCGTTCCTGGTGGGGCCGCCGCTGCTCGGCTTCGTCGGGGAGCACCTCGGCCTGCAGACGGCGATGCTCGTGCCGCTCGTCCTGCTGGTCGCGGCGTTCCTGGTCGCCCCGGCGACGCGGGGACAGGACACCGGGCGGACGATCGAGCCGTCGGAACCGGCGCGGCGGCCGTCCGGTCGGTAGCGTCTCCGGCATGCCGTTCTTCCGCGACGCTCCGCGCCCGACCACCCCAGCCCCGCCGTCCAGGGTCCAGGCCGCGTGGTCCGACTCCGCCGGGCACTTCGCGACCCGGTGTCTGCAGCTCATCATCGTCGTGGTGGTCGTCGCCGGCGTCGTCTGGGCGAGCAACATCCTGAGCGTCGTCACGATCCCGGTGCTCCTCGCGCTCATCATCGCGTCGGCCATGCACCCCGTGGTGTCGTGGCTCCGCAAGCACCGGGTGCCGTCGGTGGTGGCCACCCTCGCGGTGCTCATCGGCGTCCTCGCGATACTGGGGTTGATCGGCTGGCTCATCGTCGTCGCGGTCGAGAACCAGTGGGCACAGCTGCAGAAGTCGGCAGTCGACGGATTCGAGCAGCTGCAGACCTTCGCGAAGACCCTGCCGTTCTCGATCTCCGACAAGCAGATCGACGACGCCGTCGCCGGGGCCTCCGACTTCGTCACGAGCGCGCAGTTCGGCTCCGGTGCCCTCGCCGGAGCCTCGGCCACCGCGAACTTCCTGACCGGGCTCGTGCTGATGATCGTCGTGCTGTTCTTCTTCCTGAAGGACGGCCCGAGCATCTGGGAGTTCCTGCTCCGCCCCTTCACCGGTGAGCGCTACGCCCGAGCACGTCGCGTCGGCGACCGGGTCGTCTCGACCCTCGGCGGGTACGTCCGCGGGACGGCCACCGTCGCTGCTGTGGACGCGATCGGCATCGGTGTCAGCATCGCGATCCTGGGCGTCCCACTCGCCCTGCCGCTGGCCGTCGTCGTCTTCATCACGGCGTTCATCCCGATCGTCGGTGCCACCGCCGCCGGCATCCTCGCCGCCCTGGTCGCGCTCGTGGCCCTCGGCCCGGTCAAGGCGCTCATCGTGATCGGCATCGTGATCGTCGTGAACCAGCTCGAGGGCAACTTCCTGCAGCCGGTCCTGATGGGTCGCACCCTCAAGCTGCACGGCCTCGTCATCCTGATCGGGCTGACCGCCGGCACCGTCCTCGCCGGCATCACCGGCGCGATCATCTCGGTGCCACTGATCGCCGCGGCCTGGGGCGCGATCCTGGTGTGGGACGGCCCGAACACCCCGGCCCGTCCGTGGCGGAAGAAGCGCAACGAGGACGTCACCGCGCACGAGCTGCCGCAGGGCTGATCCGCAGCGCCGATCCGGCAGGCGCGTTGCGGACATCCGCTTCGCGCAGCGGCCTTCCACCCAGCAGGATGGAGGAGTGCTCGTCTCCATCGTCTACATGAGCCGTGCCGTCGTCCCCTTCGACGACCAGGCCATGGCGGTGCTGCTCGCGGAGTCCCGGCTGCGCAACGAAGCGCTCGGGGTCTCCGGGCTCCTGCTCGCCAAGGGCGGCCGGTTCATGCAGCTGCTCGAGGGGCCGGCGTGGAGCGTGCAGGACCGGTACGACGTGATCGCGAAGGACCGACGGCACGGTGAGGTGAAGTCGCTGGTGCGCGAGGACATCGAGCGCAGACGGTTCGACGGCTGGTCGATGGCCTACCGCGCGCTCGACGACTCGGACGTCCGGTCAGAAGCGGGCTTCAGTCCGTTCCTGTCCGGCACGATGGACTTCCCGCGCTCGTTCGACCGGACCAGTGCGGCGTGGCTGCTGAAGTGGTTCCGCGACCGCGAGCTGCACGACCTCTGACGCGCCGGCGCAGGCACGCACGCACCGCACGATCGGTCAGTCCGTGCCGAACGCGTCCTCGACGACGGCGAGCAGCCGGTCGCGGTGCTTCGGGTCCGCCGTCGCCGCGATCACCACGCGCCACATCGTCGCCACGGCCGGCATCAGGTCGGTGCGCCGCGTCCGGACGTCGGACACGAGCTGCACGCCGGTGAAGTAGGGCACCACCGTCGATCCGAGCTGCTCCGCGGTCAGGTCCGTCCGGAGTTCCCCGCTCGCGACCGCCAACCGGAACACGTCGACGATCCCGCCGATCCACTGCTCGTAGAAGCTCAGCGTCGCGGTCTGGAACTCGCCGCGCTCCAGCGACAGCCGAATCCCGGCCCGCACGATCGGGTCGGTCCGGAGCAGGTCGGCGATGCCGTGCGACGCACCGATCAGCGCGGCGACCGGCGAGCTGTCGGTGTGGCTGACGACGTCGAAGGTGCGGGCGTTCTGCTCGCCGATGACGCCGAGCGCCAGGGCGAGCTTCGTCGGGAAGTGGAAGTGCAGGGTGCCCTGCGAGACGCCCGCCGCGCGGGCGATGCCCGCGATCGTCGCGCCGGCGAAGCCGACGCGGTCGAACTCCTCCGCCGCGGCCACCAGGATCTGCTCACGTCGTTCCACGGGACCAGTCTCACAGGCTGGAGGGACGGGGCGGGCCCGCACCGTCCCTCCAGTCCGAGGGGTGGTGCGGCTCAGGCCGCGTGCCGGCAGTCCGAGGGGCGGCGCGTCTCAGGCCGCGTGCCGGCCGAGCGTGATGCGCTCCTCGGGCAGGTCCTGCAGGTCGCGCCCACGGAACCAGCGGAGCAGCCAGTCGGCGGGCGTGCCCGCCACCCCGGTCGGCAGACCGGTGCGGTCGCTGAGGAAGGTGCTGAACCCGGGCTCGTCACGGAGCTCGTCCCCGGTCGGGCTGCCGAACGCCATCGCCCAGCCGTCGAACCGACGCGTGCTGATGGACTCACGCGACAGCGACTTCACGCCGGTGTGCCGCGGGTCGCGCTCGATCGCGGCGAAGCGGTCCTCGACGCTCCAGACCGGCCCCTCGAGCACCTGCATGAAGCGGCCGCCCTTGGCGAGCAGGAGCCCGGAGACGCCGAGCGCGTGGTTGCGGAGCCGCGCCTCCCGCAGCATGGTGACCAGCTGGTCGTCGGTGAGGTCGTCGACGGCGACGGACATGTAGACGAGGGAGGTGAGGGAAGTCATCCCCTGCAGTCTGGGTCGTGGTCGGCGGCACGGTCAACGCGTCGTCCGCACACCGCACCGGAGGGTGCGGCATGCGGACGACGGGTGGATCCGCAGGCCGTCGATCAGGTGAGGGCGAGCAGGTTGTTGACCTGTTCGTTGACCCCGGTCAGCGTCGAGATCGGTTTGCCGTTCGCGTAGACGTCGTCGAAGGCGGGCTGCAGCAGGGCCTGCACGTCGGCGGGGTTCTTCGTGACCGGGAACAGGAACGTGGTGTCCTCCTCGACCTGCCGGGTGAACGCCGAGACGTCGAGCCCGCGCTTCCGGAACGACGCCACCGCGGCCTCGGTGCCCGCGGGACGAGCGGGGAACACGATCCCGCTCTCACCGACGATCCGCTGTGCCTCGTCGCTGCCCAGGAACGCCACCCACTTCGCCGCGGCCTCGGGGTCCTTCGCCTGCTTCGTGATCGAGTCGCCGAGCCCGTTGAACATCGACGCACGGTGACCCGACGGGCCGATCGGGGTCGGGGCGACCGCGACGTCGAGGTCTTCCATGCCGAGGTACGAACCGATCATCCACGAGCCGTTGAACGACAGCGCGCACTTGCCTGCGCCGAGCTGCACCTCGGGCCCGGTCGTGGTGGAGAACACCCCGTACTTCGCCATGTAGCCCTTCTCAGCCAGCCGGTAGTACCAGGCGAGGGTGTCCTGCACGACCCGCTCGTCGTAGCGGAACCTGTCGCCCCACGGGTTCTCGTTCGTGTAGAACCAGTCGACCGATCCGGTGAACGGTGACCACTGGGTCTGGCCGAAGCCGTCACCGCCCGAGCCGTTCGACGAGATGCCGTAGACGGCGACGTCGTCCTTGTCGAAGCCGTCCTCGTCGCCGCGTCGGCCCTTCGAGTCGACGGTCAGCCGCGCGAGCATCCGCTCGAACGTGCCGCCGTCGTCCGGGTTCCACTCGAGCGACCCGAGTTCCTCGGCGGAGACCCCGGCCTTCGCCATCGCCTTCCGGTCGTAGAACATCGCGACGGTGTCCCAGTCCTTCGGCGAGCCGTAGCGGTGGCCGTCCTGGCCCTTCCACAGTTCGGCGAGCCCGGACTGGTAGTCGTCGTCACGGATGCTCTTCGTGGCGTCGAGTTCGTCGAGCTTGTAGAGCACGTCGAGGTCGGCGTACTGCGGGAACTTCGTCAGGTGGTCGGTGAAGACGTCGGGCGCGGTGCCGGCGATGAAGCCCGCGGTGAGCTTGGTCCAGTAGTCGTTCCACCCGAGCTGGGTGATCTTCACGGTGATGTCCGGGTTCGCGCGGTGGAACGCGTCGGCGACGGCCTGGTACGCGGGCTGCTGGTTGGCGTCCCAGAGCCAGTAGCTCACGGTGCGCGCACCCGACCGGTTCGTCGTGCGGCGACCGGGCGACGAGCAGGCGGCGAGTGCGCCGAGGGCCAGGGCGGAGGCGCCGCCGGCGAAGAGCGTGCGGCGGGTCAGTTGGTTCGTCATGGTGTTCGTCCTGTCCGACAGCCGGGTCACTTGATCCCGGAGAAGCCGATGGAGTTGACGATCCGCTTGGCGAAGACGCCGAACAGCAGGATCATCGGGAGCGCCGCCACCAGGGTCGCGGCCATGAGCCCGGCCCAGTCGGTGCCGGACTGTGGGGTCTGCGACTTGAAGACGCCGAGCGCGACGGTCAGCACCCGCGAGCTGTCGGTGTACGACACCATGAGCGGCCAGAAGTAGTCGTTCCAGCTCGTGATGTACGTCAGCACGGCGAGGGTGGCGATCGGGGCCGCGGCCATCGGGATGACGAGCCGGAAGAACACGCGGACCTTGCCGGCGCCGTCGATGAGGGCCGCTTCTTCGACCTCCTTCGAGATGCCGAGGAAGAACTGCCGCAGGAAGAACACCGCGAACGGGGTCATGAACATCGTCGGCAGGGCGATGCCGAGCAGGTTGTCGACGAGCCCGAGCTGCTTGATGAGCGTGAAGTTCGGCAGCAGCGTGAAGATCGCGGGGACCATCAGTCCGGCCAGGAACACCCCGAACACCTTGTCGCGACCGGGCCAGCGCAGCCGGGCGAAGGCGTAGGCGGCCGCTGCCGAGAAGAACACCTGGCCGACGGTGACGAGCGTCGACACCAGGATCGAGTTGAGCAGGTACCGCCAGAAGTTCAGCGCGGCGCCGGAGCCGCCCTGCGCCAACGCCTCTTCGGTGGACTGCAGGCCGAAGACCCGCTCGAACCCGCCCAGGCTGAAGCCGACGGGCAGCAGCGAGGTGGGGTCGGAGTTGATCGCGGTGTTCGACGACAGCGCGGTGCGCAGGATCCAGTAGAACGGGAACAGGGTGACGACGATGACGAGGATCATCGCGACCCAGGCGAGCACGCGGCCGAGCGACGGGCGACGACGGTGGCCGGCGCCCATCCGCGGCGGGCGGGACGTGGTGACGGAACGGGTGAGTGTCGTGGTCATGGCGCTTCCGTTCAGTCCAGGTCGGACTCACCCGAGCGGGTGAGGCGGTACTGGATGATCGTGATGATGCTGAGGACGATGAGGAGCGCGACCGAGACCGCGGACGCGTAGCCGAACTGGAACCGGCCGAACGCCAGGTTGTAGATGTAGTTCTGCACGACGTTCGTGGCGTTCGCGGGGCCACCCTGCGTGGTGACGGCGACGGTGTCGAACACCTGGAACGACCCGATCACGGTGATGATCAACACCAGGGACAGGATCGGGCGGAGCAGCGGCACCGTGATGCGCCAGAACATCTTCCACTCGCTCGCACCGTCGATGCGTCCGGCCTCGTACACGGTCTCGGGCAGCGACTGCAGGCCGGCGAAGATGAGCAGTGCCGTGTAGCCGACGTGCCGCCAGACGTTGATGAGCGCGATCGAGGGGATGCCCCAGACGTCGCTCTGCAGGAACGGGATGCGGTCGAGCCCGAGTGCGGCGAGCATCTCGTTGCCGATGCCGAGCTGGGTGTCGAGGATCCAGAGCCAGACCAGGGCGGCGACGACGTTCGACACCAGGTACGGCGCGAGCACGATGCCGCGCACGAAGGTCGACTTCGTCAGGCGGTGCATCATCACGGCGATGAACAGCGCGACGACGGTCTGGATGACGATGTTGATGAGGACGTACTCGACCGTCACCACCATCGAGTGCCAGAAGATCGAGTCCTGCACCAGGCGGGCGTAGTTCTGCAGGCCGGTGAACTCGGGCTCGGTGAGCAGGTTGTACGACGTGAAGCTCAGGTAGATGCCCCGCACGGTCGGCCAGGCGAGGAACACCGCGAACCCGACGGCTGCCGGGGCGATGAAGACGAGCGCGAGCCACAGGTCGTTCCTGGGGCGGCGCCGTGGTGCGGTGGTGCGGGCACGGGCGAGGTCGGCGGACCGACTCCTCCGTCTCGTGCTGGCGGTCGTCAAGGGTGACGACACAGGGCTCTCGGTTGCCATCGCGACTCCTTCGTCTGCGGTGGACTGACGTGCAGCAGTCCGTGAGCCGGGAATCTACACGTGGGGACCGCTGCTGGCAAGAGGCTCTTTCCGAGCCGTCGACGGGGGTTGTCACGTGTAGACAGCGTGTGTCAGGATGGCGCTCGATCGCATCGGAGCGACCCGCTCGGCGACGCATCCCACACCTTGGAAAGGTCACTGATGATCTCTGTCGGAATGGTCGGCGCGGGCCAGTTCGCCCCCCAGTTCGCCAAGCTGTTCAAGCTCCACCCCGACGTGGACCGGGTCTACGTCACGGACCTCGTCGACGAGCGCGCGTCCGAACTCGTCGAGACGCAGCACCTCGACGGCACGTTCCCGGACTTCGACGCGGTCCTCGCCTCGGACGTCGACGCCGTCGCGATCTTCACGCAGCGCTGGACCCACGGACCGCTCGTGGTCAAGGCCCTGCGCGCCGGCAAGCACGTGTACTCCGCCGTGCCGATGGCGATCTCCGTCGACGAGATCCGCGACATCATCCAGGCGGTCCGCGACACCGGCCTGACCTACATGATGGGCGAGACGAGCTACTACAACCCCGCGACGGTGTTCGCCCGCAAGCAGGTCGCCGCCGGCGCCTTCGGCCGGGTGTTCTACGCCGAGGGCGACTACGTGCACGACATGGACCTCGGCTTCTACGCCGCGTACCAGTACAGCGGCGGCGACGAGTGGAAGCGCACCGCCAGCTACCCGCCCATGCTCTACCCGACACACTCGGTCGGCGGGGTCCTCGGTGCGATCCCCGGGCACGCGGTCAGTGTCAGCTGCATCGGTGTGAAGGACGACCGCGGCGACGGCGTCTTCGACAAGGACGTCAGCCAGTTCGACAACGACTTCTCGAACGCCACCGCACTGTTCGAGCTCGACAACGGCGGCGTCATGCGCATCAACGAGATGCGTCGCGTCGGCTACCCGTCGCACATCCGTGAGTCGCGCTTCCGCTACTTCGGCACCGAGGCCAGCTTCGAGCAGCTCGCGAAGACCAGCGTCTGGCAGGACAAGGAGGACTCGTACGACATCAGCGACAAGATCGACACCCAGGCGACGATGTCCCTCGACGACCCGCGCCTGGCCGACGTCGACCCGTCCCTGCGCGACGCGTTCGTCTCCGGCTACGCCGAGGTGCACGACACCGACCGTCTGCCCGCCGAGTACGACGGTGTGCCGACCGGGCACGAGGGCAGCCACCAGTTCCTCGCCGACGACTTCGTCCGCGCCGTCGTCGACCGGACCCTGCCGCCGGTGAACGCCTGGACCGCCGCGCGCTTCACCCTGCCGGGCATCATCGCCCACCAGTCCGCGCTGCAGGGTGGCGCCCGCCTCGACGTGCCGGACTTCGGTGACGCCCCGGAGACGACGAGCGCTGCGACGGCGAACGCTCCGACGTCAGCGGCCAGCACGTCGTCGGCTACGATCGCGTCCGAGTAACACGTGTCGTTCGGGTGCCGGTCCGTCGTGGGCCGGCACCCGAACGACCCTCCCGGACCCGACGAAGGTGGCACCCGTGACCGTCCCGACGAACCCCAGGGCGGTCACCCGTGCGGACGTCGCCCGCTACGCCGGGGTCAGCACGTCCGTCGTCAGCTACGTCGTGCACGACGGACCGCGCCCCGTGGCCGCCACCACCGCCGCCCGGGTGCGCGAGGCCATCCGCGTCCTCGGCTACCGCCCGAACGCGAGCGCCCAGGCCCTGCGCACCGGCTCGTCGAAGATGCTCGGCCTGATCGTGCCCGAACTCGACAACCCGTTCTGGTCCGAGCTCGCCGTCGCCGTCACCCACGCCGCCGCCGCACGCGGCTACGACGTCCTGCTCGCCAACAGCGACGGTGACGCCGCCCAGGAGCGCGAGCGACTCCGCAGCCTGTCCGCGCGCCAGGTCGACGGCATCATCGTGACGAGCATCATGACCCACCCGGACCTGTCGACCGTCACCGACCCCGGCCTGCCGATGGTCCTGCTCAACACGTTCTTCGAGGTCCCCGAGTACGCCAGCATCGGTGTCGACGCCCTGCGTGGCGCTCTCGACGGCACGCAGCACCTGGTCGAGCACGGCTACCGCTCGATCGGCCTCGTGATGGGGCACACCGGCTCGATGGAGCTCCGCGAGCAGGGCTGGATGCGTGCCCTGCGCCAGGCCGGCCTGCCCGACGGGCCCATCGTCCGCACCGACTTCACCCGGCGCGGTGGCTACGAAGCCGGCCTCCGGATGTTCGCCGACGAGACCGGACCCCGAGCCGTCTTCGTCAGCTCCGACATGCAGGCGATCGGCGTCATGCGCGCACTGTGGGAACTCGGTCTGCGCGTCCCCGAGGACGTCGCGATCGTGTCGTTCGACGGCGCGGCCGAGGCGGACTACACCAACCCGCAGCTCACCACGGTCCGGCAGCCGATCGAGACGATGGCGGTCGCCGCGGTCGACCGTGTGCTCGGCCTCGACGCCGACAACCAGTGGCACCGCGACCTGGTCCCCGCCGAGTTGGTCCTCGGCGCGAGTTGCGGGTGCGACGTGCGGCGCTGACGCACCCAAAAGCGGACTGGAGGTTCGGGGGCGGGGCCGCCACGGGCCTCCTGTCCGTCAGCCGGTCGTGTTCAGGACGCCGGCTCCATGACGGCGCGGAGGCGCGCGGTCGGGATGCGCTCCTGCGCATCCACGGTCACGGCGGCAGCCTCGACCGCCTCGCCGGTCTCGGCGTCGACGAAACGCAGGTCCGACGCCCGCTCGGACGGACGGTGCCGGTCGGCCCAGCCGCCGAGGGCGAGCAGCACGAGCGACAGGTCGCGGCCGGAGTCGGTCAGGACGTACTCCTCGCGGGCGCGGGCCCCCTCGGGCTTGTAGGTGGTGCGCTCGAGGACTCCCCCGTCGACGAGCGATGCCAGGCGTGCGGTCAGGACCTCGCGCGGGATGCCGAGGCTCTGCTGGAACTGACTGAAGCGGGTCGAGCCGCCGATGGCGTCGCGGACGATCATGAGCGTCCACTTCTCGCCGAGGACGTCGAGGGAGCGTGCGATGGGGCAGCGCTCGTCGCCGCCGAGGATGCCGAGCATGTGTTCATCCTAGCTGGGTTCGATTTCCGGACACAACGTGCTAGGTTCGGTTTCCGTACTCAACATCCCGCATCCCTCGCACGACTGGAGCACCCCATGACCGACCTCACCAACGCCGTCGTCCTCGTCACCGGAGCGAACGGCGGCCTCGGCGCCGAGTTCGTCCGCCAGGCCCTGGAGCGTGGCGCCACCAAGGTCTACGCCACCGCCCGGAACCCGCGCACCTGGGAGGACGAGCGCATCGTCCCCCTCGCCCTCGACGTCACGAGCCAGGAGAGCGTCGACGCCGCGGCCCGCGCCGCAGCCGACGTGACCGTCCTCGTGAACAACGCCGGGATCGCCGGCTCCGACCCGCTCGTCGACGTCTCCGTCGAAGAGGTCGAGCGCATCTTCGCCACCAACGTCTTCGGTGCACTCCGCGTCGCCAAGGCCTTCGCCCCCTCGATCGCCAACGGTGCGCTGGTCGACGTGCACTCCGCCCTGAGCTGGGTCGCCCTCGCCGGCGCGTACTCGGCGTCGAAGGCCGCGTTCTGGTCGATCACGAACTCCCTGCGCCTCGAGCTCGCACCCCAGGGCACCCAGGTCGTCGGCGCCCACCTCGGCTACACCGACACCGGCATGATCGCCGACCTCGACGTCGAGAAGTCCGACCCCGCCGACATCGTCCGGTCGATCTGGGACGCGGTCGAGGCCGGCGAGCACGAGGTCCTCGCCGACCAGGTCAGCCGCGACGTCCGTGCCGGCCTGAGCGCCCCGCTCACCGCGCTCTACCCGATGCTCGCCAGCGCCTGAGGCCGGTTCTCGTCGGGACGGTGACGGTTCTGGTTCACGAACACCCGGGTTCCTGAACCAGAACCGTCACCCGCCCCGATCGCGTCAGCCACCCGCGCCGCGGTCGGTGATCCGACGGTTCGTGGCGGTGATGGCGGCGCGCTCGTCGTCAGACAGGCCACCGGCGTGGAGGATCCGGCTCAGCACGTCGCTCTTCCGCTCGATGTAGTCGTCGATGTCCTCGGCCTCGGTGGCTGCCCGGCGTTTCACGGCGGCGTACTCGTCGCGGAGCGCCGGGTCGGCACGCAGCACGTCGCGGACGGCCACGTGGTTCCGCAGCGCGAGCGACCCGGCCGCGACGACGTAGGTGTTGGTCGGGGCGAACCGCTCCGGTGCCCGGAACGCCTGCCTGTCCGGGACGCCGAGTTCACCGCGCGGCTCGAAGCCGATCGTCGCCATCGCCGCCACTGCAGCCGGGACGTCGGCAGTGTCCACCACGACGTCGACGTCGAGCACGGGCTTCGCCGCCAGGCCCGGCACGGACGTGCTGCCCACGTGCTCGATGCTCCGGAACGGCACATCGGCGTCGTCGAGCGCGGCGGCGTACGCATCGTGCAGCTGCCGGAACCGCTCGGGCCAGGACGACCGGTACGCGACGACCTCGATCACGGGGCCGGCGTCGGCGCGAGGAGCTGGAACATGACGTGGTCGCGCCAGACCCCGTCGATCTTGATGTACTCCGGCGCGAATCCGTACCGGGTGAATCCCGCCGACTCGAGCGCGCGCTGCGAGCCGACGTTCTCGGGCAGGGTCTCGGCCTGCACGCGGTGCAGACGGAGCACGTCGAACGCGTGATCGGCCGCTGCGCGGACAGCGCGGGACGCATGGCCCTGGCGCGTGCGGTCGGCGCGGATCCAGTACCCCATCGCGCACGACTGCAGGGCACCGCGGACGACGCCGCTCAGCGTGATGCGGCCGAGGAGTTCCCCGTCGGTCGACTCGATGACGAACGGCACCGCGTTGCCCGCGCGCTGCGTGGCGAGGGCCTGCGTGATGACGTCCCGCTGGCCGGACTCCGTGTAGTACGACGGCGCTCGCGCCGGTTCCCACGGTCGCAGGTGGTCGGCGTTCTCGGTGATGACCGCAGCCAGGACGGCCGCGTCGTCGAGGCGGAGTGGGCGCAACCGTGTGTCCATCGCGGAGGGTGTGGGATTCGAACCCACGAGACATCTCTGCCCACCTGTTTTCAAGACAGGCTCCATCGGCCGCTCGGACAACCCTCCAGTGACGCGACCACGTGGCGAGACGTGATCGCGTCCCGGGAAGTCTACCCGGGCCTCCAGGCAGGGGTGCGCGCGAGCGCGGACTAACGGGGCAGGGAGTCGAGCGCCGCTGCCAGGCCGTCGTCGGTGATGCCGCCGGTGAGCTCGTTGCCGGCGTCGACGACGTCGTCGGGGGCCTGGCCCATGACGACGCCGCGACCGGAGGTCGAGGCCCAGCGGAGCATGTCGATGTCGTTGCGGCCGTCGCCCGCGGCGAAGACGCGGGAACGCGGGATGTCGAGCCACTCGCGGACGCGCTCCATCGCGGTGGCCTTCGTCACGCCCTCCGGAGCGATGTCGAGCCACGACGTCCAGCCGACCGAGTACGAGACCTTGTGCAGGCCCATCTGCTCGACGATCTGCAGGAAGTCCTCGGTGTCGTGGCCGGGCGAGATGACGACGACGCGGGTGGCCTCGACGCCGAGCAGCTGCTCGAACGGCACGTGCTCGCCCTCGACGGTCATCGTGTCGTCGGGGAAGTTGCCGGACAGCAGGAAGTGACCGGTCTCGTCCTCGACGCCGAACGCGGCGTTCTCGAGCGCGCCGTGGATGGTCTGCAGCACCTCGGACGGGTCGAACCGCTCGACGTGTTCGCGCACGTAGGAGCCGTCGGCGCGGCGGGCCAGGATGAGCGCACCGTTCGCGCAGACCAGGTACTTCGGCCGGATGCCGAGGGTCTCGAGCAGGGGCACGGTCATGCCCTCGCTGCGGCCGGTCGAGAGCATGACCTCGTGGCCGGCGGCCTCGGCGTCGCGCACGGCGGCGACCACCGCCTGCGTGATGACACCGTCCTCGCGCATGGTGGTGCCGTCGATGTCGAGCGCGACCAGCCAGCGCTTGGTGCGGGCGGGCGCGTCGGTGCCCGCGCCCTGCTCGGTGCCGTCCACGAACCGTCCCTGGGTGCTCATCGGGGCTCGATCACCTCGACGCCACCGAGGTAGGGGCGCAGGACCTCCGGCACGACGACGGAACCGTCGGCCTGCTGGTGCGTCTCGAGGATCGCGACGATCCAGCGGGTCGTGGCGAGGGTGCCGTTCAGGGTGGCGACCGGGGCGGTCTTGCCGCTCTCGGTGCGGTAGCGGATGTCGAGGCGGCGGGCCTGGTACGTCGTGCAGTTCGACGTCGAGGTGAGCTCGCGGAACGTGCCCTGCGTCGGGACCCAGGCCTCGATGTCGTACTTCTTCGCGGCGCTCGTGCCGAGGTCACCGCCGGCGACGTCGATCACGCGGTAGTGCAGCCCGAGGTCCTGCAGCATCTGCTCCTGGTACCCGACGAGCTTCTCGTGCTCGGCCTCGGCCTCGTCGGGGTGCACGTAGGTGAACATCTCGAGCTTGTTGAACTGGTGCACGCGGAGGATGCCGCGGTTGTCCTTGCCCGCCGACCCGGCCTCACGCCGGTAGCAGGTCGACCAGCCGGCGTAGCGGTGCGCGGTCTTCTCGATGTCGAGGATCTCGTCGGCGTGGAACCCGGCGAGGGCGACCTCGCTCGTGCCGGTCAGGTACAGGTCGTCGGCTTCGAGCCGGTAGACCTCGGCCGCGTGCTCGCCGAGGAACCCGGTGCCGGCCATCGTCTCGGGTCGGACGAGCGTCGGGGTGATGAGCGGTTCGAAGCCGGCAGCGATCGCACGGTCGAGGCCGAGCGACATCAGCGCGATCTCGAGCCGGGCGCCCATGCCGCGCAGGAAGTAGAAGCGCGAGCCGGAGACCTTCACGCCACGCGGGATGTCGATGATGCCGAGGTGCTCACCGAGGTCGGCGTGGTCCTTCGGCTCGAAGTCGAACTCGGGCTTGGTGCCGACGGTGCGGAGCGTGACGAAGTCGTCCTCGCCGCCCTCGGGCACACCGGGGAGCACGACGTTCGGGATGCCGCGGACGACGGTGTTGAAGGTGTCCTCGGCCGCGGTGACGGTGGCCTGCGCCTCCTTCACCTTCGCGGCGAGGGCCTGGGCCTGCTGCACGAGCGCGGCCTTCTCGTCCTTCGGGGCCTTGGCGACGGTCTTGCCGAACGCGTTCTGCTCGGCGCGGAGCGACTCGAACGAGGTGATCGCACTGCGGCGGGCGGAATCGGCGGCGACGGCTTCGTCGACGACGGCCACGGAGGCACCACGCGCCTGCTGTGAAGCCTTGATGACGTCCGGGTTGTCGCGAAGCAGCTGTGGATCGATCACCGCCCCATCCTAGACGGGGCAACCGCACGCAGCCTCGATCGGTAGCGTGGACGTATGTCGACCCCTTCGGAGACCGCGCCCGCGGACCAGGACGCCCTCCCCACCGAGCAGCGGACGGCCGCGGTGGTCTACAACCCGGTCAAGGTCCACCTGCCGACCCTCAAGCGCACGGTGCAGGAACACCAGCAGCAGGCCGGCTGGGCCGAGACCCTGTGGTTCGAGACCTCAGAAGAAGACCCGGGCGGCGGCATGGCCCGCGCGGCGATCGAGGCCGGTGCCGACGTCGTCGCGGCGGCCGGCGGTGACGGCACGGTCCGTGCGGTCGCCGAGGTCGTGCACGAGTCCGGTTCGACCCTGGCGCTGCTGCCGAGCGGCACCGGCAACCTGCTCGCGCGCAACATGAAGCTCCCCCTCGACGACCTGGCCGCGAGCGTCCGGACGATCTTCCACGGCGACGACCGCAAGATCGACTTCGGCATGCTCAAGATCGAGCGCCCCGGGGGCGAGCGCGAACGCTTCGGCTTCCTGGTGATGGCGGGCCTCGGGCTCGACGCGCGGATGCTCGTGAACACCCGCCCCGAGCTGAAGAAGAAGGTCGGCTGGCTCGCCTACGTCGACTCGCTGTTCCGTTCGGTGCGCGACGCCAACGCGTTCGAGTTCCGCTACCAGCTGGACGACGACGGCAACCACTCGCTCCGAGCGCACTCGCTCATCGTCGGCAACTGCGGCATGCTGCAGGCCGGCGCGATCCTGCTCCCGGACGCCGAGATCGACGACGGCGTGTTCGACATCGCCGTGATGCGCCCCCGCGGGTTCTTCGGCTGGGTGCGGATCGGTGCCCGGGTGTTCTGGGAGAACGGGATCCTGCGGGCGTTCCGTCGGTCGAACCTGGGCAAGACCGCGGTCGGCAAGAAGATCGTCTCGAAGTCGCGCGAGGAACGACCCCTGCGCTACCTGCGCGGGCAGGAGTTCACGGCGCGACTCGAGCGGCCCGACGAGTTCGAGATCGACGGCGACCCGGTGGGCGAGGTCATCGCCTTCCGTTCGCGCATCGACCCGATGGGGCTCTCCGTGCGCGTGCCGGACCCGGCGGACGACCGCCACGGCTCGCGACAGGTGCCCTGACCCGCAGCGCTACCGCGCCCCGGGCTCACCCGACACGATCGCGCGCAACCAGTCCCGCGCCTCGACGAACGCGGCGTC
Organism: Curtobacterium sp. MCLR17_034; assembly: GCF_003234485.1. Taxonomy (NCBI): domain Bacteria; kingdom Bacillati; phylum Actinomycetota; class Actinomycetes; order Micrococcales; family Microbacteriaceae; genus Curtobacterium; species Curtobacterium sp. MCLR17_034. The sequence goes on along the minus strand of NZ_QKTH01000021.1, from coordinate 6,677 downwards.
CGAGTAGCGCGCGGGCACCTCGGGGCGTGCGCCGTCGGCACGCGGGTACGACCCGAGGAACGTCACGCGCGGGCTGAACCGCCGCAGGCCGAGCAGCGCGTCCGCGACCCGCTCGTCGCGCACGTGCCCGTCGAGGTCGATGACGAACCGGTAGCGGCCGAGCTCGTCACCGATCGGGCGTGACGACAGCAGCCCCATGTTGATGCCCCGCGTCGCGAACTGTTCGAGCATGTCGACCAGGGCGCCGGGGTGGTCGGCGGGCAGCTCGACGATGACGCTGGTCTTGTCGGCGCCGGTCGGGTCGGGCAGGGCGAGGGTCTTCGACACGAGCACGAACCGGGTGACCGCCGAGGCGTTGTCGCCGATCGACGACGCGAGGACGACGACGTCGTGGTGGTCGGTGATGCCGGGCGGTGCGACAGCCGCGTCGGCGGTCGGGTTCGCCTCGAGCAGGGCGAGGGCCGCGGCGACGTTCGACGACGCCGGGATGTGGCCGTGCCCGGGCAGGTTCGCCTCGAGCCAGTTGTGCGTCTGCGCGTAGGCGACCGGGTGCGCGTTCACGGTGTGGACGTCGGCCAGGGCTGTGCCGGGGCGGGCGACGAGCACGAAGTCGACGGGGACCAGGTACTCCCCCACGATCCGCACGCCGGGGATCCGGGCCAGGGCGTCCTGCGTGGCGCTGACCCCGCCGTCGACGCTGTTCTCGATTGCGATGACCGCCCCGATCGACCGCCCGGACATGACGTCGTCCAGGGCCTCACCGACGTTGTTGACGCTCCGCCAGGGCTTGCCGGCGGCGGCCTCGACGAGCTTCAGGGCCGCCTCGGTGAAGGTGCCGGCGGGTCCGAGGTAGGAGTACGTGTCGGACGGCGCGGCGGGGTCGGTCATGCGGCGAGCCTATTGCAGGGACGCGGCCGCCAGCCCGCCTCAGTCGGTCGCCGCACCCGTCAGCCGCTGCTCGCAGATCGCGGTGTCGTCGTCCTCGCGCGGGTAGGTCAGCGCCGCGAACCGCCCCTCGGGGTCGAGGCGCGTCAGGAGCGACGCCGCGATGCCGTCGAGCTGCGCGACCTGCTCGTCGGAGAGCGCGTCGATGACCACTCGACGGGCGGTGCGGACGTGGTCCGGGGCAGCGTCGACGATCGTGGCGTACCCGGCGTCGGTCAGGCGGACGTCGGTGGCGCGGCGGTCGGAGGTCGACGGGCACCGGGTCACGAGCCCGCGCTTCTCGAGCCGGGACACCACGTGCGACAGCCGCGGCAACGAGGCGTTCGTGGCCGAGGCGAGCGCCGACATCCGCAGGGTCCGGGTGTCGGTCTCGGAGAGCATCGCGATGACCATGTAGTCGAAGTGCGTCAGGTCGGCGTCACGCTGCAGCTGCTGGTCGAGCGCGGCCGGCAGGAGTTCCATGACCGCGACGAGCTTCATCCACGCGCGCAGCTGCTCGCGGGTGAGCCACGGGGTCTCGTCGGTCATGACCTGATCATACCGAAAGGTTGTCTCTTTAACCAGTGGTGCGCACCGCGGACGAACCGGACGAACCGGACGAACCCGCCGAACCCGACGAACCGCCAGCGCGACGCGACCGCACCACCCCGATGACGAGCACGACCACCACGACGACGAGCAGCGCCCCCTCGACGAGCAGCAGCCGCGTGCCGTAGTCGAACGGCAGCACGGTCGGGTTCTTCTGCCCGTGGTCCTTCGCCGCGATCTCCGGCAGGACCACCAGGGCGAGCACGCTGCCGAGCACGATCGCCGCCTGCACGACGACGAGCACCCAGGCCCGCAGCGAGCGTCCGGCCCGACGCAGCAGCAGCCCGGCACCGACCACGAACGGCGACAGGACCGCGTCGTGCAGCACCACCGCCGCGAGCAGCCACACCCCGAGCCCGCCGATGCGGTTCGGCTTGACGGACGTCACGAGCACGTACGCCCCGAACGCGATGACCAGCACGCCGATCACCACGAGCACGATCCGCGCGGCCTTCACCGGAGCACCTCGATCTTCTCGATCCACTTGGTCTGCAGCACACCGGGCCGTCCCGGAGCGATGATCCGCGCCGGGAACCCGTGGTCCAGGTCGAGCGTCGCACCGTTCAGCTCGAGGGCGATGAGCGTCGTCGGGTCCTCGGCGTACTCCGGTCCCATGTCCATGATCCGGTAGCCGCCGTGCCGCTCCAGGCTCGTCACGCGCACGTGCGACCCCTGCGGCGCCTGCACGGCGTCGAGCAGGTCGCGCATCCGCACGCCCTTCCAGGTCGCCATCTGACTCCACCCCTCGACGCACGAGATGGGCAGGTCGACCTGCGCGGTGCCGAGCGCGACGAGTTCCGCCCGGACGAACGTCCGGCTCACGTCGTGGCCGACGACGGTGAGCGTCCAGTCGGCGGCGGTCGCGGTCGCGAGGACGCCGGCTGCCCGCGCGGTCCGGTTCACCGGCAGCCCGTTCGCGCCGATGCCGCGACCGCGGGCGCCGAACACGTTGAACGGTTCCGCGAGCTTCGAGGACTGCCCCGCCGTGAGCGCGACGACACCGACGGTCGCCGCCGTCACGCCGGCGAAGAACCCGCGTCGGGCGATGCGCTGGCGTCGTCCGGTGGCTGCTTCCGGCGTCGGCCTGGAGGCCCGGCTCGCCTCCGGCACATCGGCCGTCGGCTGGGCGCGACTCGGCTCCTCGGACACCGCGCGGGTCTCCGGGGCCGTGTCGGGTCCGGTGGGACGGGGCTCGGCGCCGCCGGGGGCGGCGTCGACGCCGTCGATCCAGCGGAACACGCGGCCCAGCAGGCCGGGGGCGGTGGACCCGGCGGTCTCGGCGACCGCAGCGTGCGGGGCGGACGTCGGATGAGCCTCCAGGCCGGGTGGGAGCAGCTCACTGCCGGACGCGGGGTCCGCGATGAACCGACCGTGCGCGTCGTAGGAGTCGCGCTTCCGCCAGTAGCGGGCGATGACCGGCAGCTTGGCGGCGATGTGGATGGCCAGCGACCCGATGATCACGTAGGCCAGGGCGTTGTGCACCTGGCGGAACGGGAACGGCCACGGGTACCACTGGTACGTGTTGAGCAGGCCGGTGACGACCTGGATGATCGACGCGGACACGAGCACCGCGATCGACAGCCGCTCGAGCAGGTGCAGCACGCCGCGCACCGGCGGCACCTGCACCAGGGCGGGCATGACGGTGTTGAGCTTGGCGAGCAGCAGCGGGATGATCGCGATCCCGGTCGTGATGTGCAGGCCCTGCGTGAACTGGTACAGCTGCGTCGGACGGGTCGGGAACCGCATCCAGCCGAGCGGTTCCTGCAGCAGGTGGCTGTAGATCCCGGTGCCGAAGCAGACCAGGAACGCGATGCCGAGCAGGCGCCCGAGCACCACGGCCGAGCGGGCGTTGCGGTTGGGGGACGCCAGAGCTGCTCGTCCGTCGTGCAGCAGGCGCTGGAGGCCGGATAGCCTCGACGGACCATGAGCGACCGACTGCGTGCCCTCCGACCGTCCCTGGCCGACGGCACCGCCGCGCGGATCGGCACCGTGCTGGCCGTCGTGGGAGTACTCGCCCTTTCGGGCGTCATCGCCGTCGGCGTCACGCATCTGGGGTTCCTCCGATCGGGCCATCGTTCTGCATTCGTTGCGTGGACGCTGATCGCTTGGACCGTCTTCGTGATCGCCGTGCTCGCGGTGCGTTTCGTGCCCGTCCGGTGGATGACCACCATGGTCATCGGCGGAGCGGTGGTGATCGGCATCGCCGCGCTGGTCGGCCCGCCGAACACGAGCACCGACTCCGCTCGGTACGCGTGGGACGGCATCGTCCAGCATGCCGGTGTCTCACCGTACGCGCACACCCCCCAGTCCGCGGCACTGTCCGGTCTCCGACCCGACTGGTTGTTCCCCGACAAGGTGGACGGTACGTGCGATCCGCTGAAGCCCCGGTTCCGCGGGCTCGGCGACGGCGCGGACGGGCACTGCACCGCGATCAACCGGCCGGACGTCACGACGATCTACCCGCCGATGGCGCAGCTGTGGTTCGCCGCGGTGCGGTTCTTCGTGCCGGCGACCGCGCAGTACCTGCCGTTCCAGGTCGCCGGGCTGCTCGTGTCGCTCGGCGTGACCGTCGGGCTCGTCCTGGTGCTCCGCCGGATCGGCCGTCCGACCTGGTGGGCGGCGCTCTGGGCCTGGTCGCCGCTCGTGGCGTCCGAGGCGGTCACCAACTCGCACGTCGACGTCGTCGGCGCCGCACTCGCCACGGCCGGTGTCGTGCTCGTCGCATTCGGCCGGCCGATCTGGGGCGGGATCGCGCTCGGGGCCGCGACCGCGACCAAGCTCATCCCGGCGATCGTGTACCCGCCGTTGCTCGGCCGCGGTCGGGCGTGGTGGGCGATCCCCATCGGCATCGCCGTGTTCGGGCTGCTCTACGTGCCCTACGTGCTGACGACCGGGCTCGACGTGCTCGGGTACCTGCCCGGCTACCTGAGCGAGGAGGGCTACGAGGACGGCTCCCGGTTCGCGCTGGTGTCGCTCGTGGTCAAGGGCGACGCGGCGACCCTGGTGGTGGGGCTCCTGGTGCTGCTGGCGGCGTTCGTGGCGTGGCGGTTGTCCGACCCGGCGCGGCCGTGGTCGGGCGAGGTCCTGATGATCGGCGTGACGTTCCTCGCCGTGACGCCGCGCTACCCCTGGTACGCGCTGCTGCTCATCCCGTTCGTGGTGCTGTCCGGGCGGTGGGAGTGGTTGTCGATCGGCCTCGCCATCGCGCTGCGCGGGGTGTGGCCGTCGGCGGACGCCTACCGGTGGTGGTTGCTCGCGGCCGTGGCGGTCATCGTGGTCGTCACACTGCTGCGCACGGAGCGGTCGCAGTGGCGACGGTGGTGGGAGCGGCTGACGTTCCGGCGCGTGGAACACGTACGCTGACGACCATGGCACCCGCGATCCTGCTCGGCACGACCGGCTCCGTGGACCCGGCTCCCGCCGGGCTCGTCGACCGCTTCGGGCGTCGCGCCGTCGACCTGCGGGTGTCGCTGACCGAGCGCTGCAACCTCCGCTGCACCTACTGCATGCCCGCGGCCGGACTGCCGTTCGCCCCCGACGAGGCCCTGATGACGGCGACCGAGATCGAGCGGCTGGTCCGGATCGGCTCGTCGCGGTTCGGCGTCCGCAAGGTCCGGTTCACCGGCGGGGAGCCGATGCTCCGGCACGACCTGGTCGACGTGATCGCCCGGTGCGCCGCGCTGCCCGACGCCCCGGAGCTGTCGCTCACCACGAACGCGATCGGCCTCGCCCACCGCGCCCAGGGCCTGTACGACGCCGGACTGCGGCGCGTGAACGTGTCGCTCGACACCGTCGACCCCGACGTCTTCACCACCGTGACCCGCAGGCCGTTCCTCGACAAGGTGATCGCCGGACTGTCGGCCGCGCACGACGCCGGACTCGACATCAAGGTCAACGCGGTGTTGCTGCGCGGCATCAACGACGAGGCCGCCCCGGAGCTCCTCCGCTGGTGCCTGGAGCGTGGCTACGAGCTGCGGTTCATCGAGCAGATGCCCCTGGACCCCGACCACGCGTGGGACCGCACCTCGATGATCACCGCGGCCGAGACCCGCGCGCTGCTGGCGACGTCGTTCGTGCTCACGCCGGACGACGCCCCGCGCGACGGTGCCCCTGCCGAGCGGTACCGCGTGCACGACGCCGTCACCGGGGAGCCGCTCGGCACCGTCGGGATCATCGCGAGCATCACCGAGTCGTTCTGCGCCGACTGCACCCGCACCCGGCTGACCGCCGACGGGCACGTGCGCAGCTGCCTGTTCTCCGACGAGGAGACCGACGTGCTCGGGCCGATGCGCTCCGGGGCGGACGACGACGAGGTCGCCGAGCTCTGGCGGCTCGCGATGTGGGCGAAGCCGCGCGACCACGGTGACGACAGCGACGAGCTCGTGCACCCGACGCGCGGCATGAGCGCGATCGGCGGCTGAGGCATGACCACGATCCGGTTCTTCGCCGCTGCCCGGGCTGCCGTGGGTGTCGACTCGCTGACCACGTCGGGGCCCACCATCGAGGCCGCCCTCGGCGCGATCAACGTCGTGGACCCTGCGCGATGGAGTGCGCTGCAGGAGCGCTGCTCGTACCTGGTCGACGGCGTGACCACGCGCGACCGGGCGACCTCGCTCGACGGTGTCGAGGTCGTCGACGTCATGCCGCCCTTCGCCGGGGGCTGAGTTCGGCGGCTGAGCGGTAGTACGCCCGTTCCTTCCCAGAACACCCGCGATACCTGGCGTTTTCGGGCATACCTGGTGCGAACTTCCGACCAGGTACGCCCGATTCGACCAGGTACACCCGGAACGACCTGGTACGCCCGACTCGACCCCGCGCCCGCGCACCCCGCGCCCGTTCCTTCCCAGAACACCCGCGATACCTGGTGCTTCCGGGCATACCCGGTGCGAACTTCCGACCAGGTACGCCCGATTCGACCAGGTACGCCCGATTCGAGCCGGTACGCCCGATTCGACCCCGTGCCCGCGCACCCCGCGCCCGTTCCTTCCCAGAACACCCGCGATACCTGGTGCTTCCGGGCATACCTGGTGCGAACTTCCGACCAGGTACGCCCGATTCGACCAGGTACGCCCGGAACGACCCGGCGCAGCCAGCCCAGCCCGCGCCCTGCCTCTTATACACACCTCCGCTCCCACCATACCGAG
>NZ_QKTH01000020.1:0-60239 GCF_003234485.1 Curtobacterium sp. MCLR17_034 | reverse complement strand
GACGGGGTGTCGTGACCGCCCGACCACGGCGGACGGGGTGCCGTGACCGCCCTACGCGCCGACGGTGCTCTCGCGGATGACGAGCGACGGGGTGACAGCCGCCGACGACGCCGTCCCGCCGTCGATCAGGGCGAGGAGCGCCTGCCCCGCGACGCGTCCGAGTTCCTCGAGCCGCAGGTCCACGGTGGTCAGCGGCGGCCTCGAGGCGAGCGCCATCACGTCCCAGTCGTCGAACCCCGTGACCGCGACGTCTCCGGGCACCGAACGCCCGAGTTCCCGCAGCCGGTCGCACACGCCCCGGGCGATCTGGTCGCTGCCGCAGACGATCGCATCGACGTCGGGCGACTCCCGAGCCAACACGTCCACGGCCTGCCGCCCCCAGCGCTCCGACCACTCGCCGTACAGCGGGTCGGTGACCAGGTGCGGCCCGAGGACCGACGCGGCACCGGCGACCCGTCGAGCCGCGGACCGGTGCCGCGCCGGCCCCGTCACGATCGCGACCCGCTGCCGCCCGAGCGAGCGCACGTGCGAGGCGACCAGTGCCGAACCGGCGGCGTCGTCGAGGGTGATCGACACGTCGGCGTCGTCGGTCGAGGGCGTGAAGGCGTAGACGACCGGGATCGAAACGTCGATCGGGGGCCGGGCGTCGGCGGAACGGCCGGTCACGATGATGCCGTCGACGCCGCGGGCCGCCAGGGAGCGCAGGTAGTGGGCCTCGCGGACGTGGTCGTCGCGGGTGTCGCACAGCAGGACGGCCATCCGTCCGGCGGACAGGGCATCCTCGGCACCGAGCAGCACCGGGATCGAGAACCGTCCGAACGAGTCGGTGGTGATCATGCCGACGGTGTAGGTCCGCCCGGATGACAGCGCACGGGCCCGGGCATCGCCGACGAACCCGAGCTTCTCGGCGGCTTCCTTCACCCGCAGCCGGGTGGTGTCCCGCAGCTGCCCGGTGCCGTTCAGCGCCTTCGACGCGGTGCCGATCGACACCCCGGCGAGCGCCGCCACGTCGGTGATCCGGATCGACTGTCCGGTGCGTTCGAGCGTCACGGCAACCACCTTTCCGACGATCAGGGCGTGCCGATGACCTTACACAAACCCGCCGGAATGCTCTTGCGCGACGTGCGCCCCGTGTCGTAGCGTCCACCGCAGAAACCGTTTTCCGGATGGCCAGCTCCATCCGGACGGTGCCAGTCACATCGCAAGGAGGCGACATGACCACCACGCTCGCGACCGATCGCGGCGCGCACACCGCGACCCCGGTCCTCCCGACCGCCGACGCGCACCTCACGCTCCGGCCGCTGCCGACCGGCGACGCCCGGATCACCGGCGGCTTCTGGGCGCTCCGCCAGGAGCGCAACGGCCGCGACGCCGTCCGCAGCGGCTACCAGCAGCTCGAGACGGCCGGCAACTTCCGCAACCTCCGCATCGCCGCGGGACTCGAGGAGGGCGAGGCCGTCGGCCCGATCTTCATGGACTCCGACGTGACGAAGTGGCTCGAGGCCGTGGCCTGGGAGTACGGCCGCGCCCCCGCCGAGGACCTGCTCGACCTGCAGCGCGAGGTCACCGCCCTGTACGCCCGGGCGCAGGCAGAGGACGGGTACCTGGACTCCGTGCAGCAGGTCCGCGGCAAGGGCGAGCGGTACACGGACCTCAAGTGGAGCCACGAGATGTACTGCGCCGGGCACCTGTACCAGGCGGCCGTGGCCCAGCACCGTGCGACGGGCGACACCGGGCTGCTCGACGTCGCGATCAAGAACGCCGACCACCTGGTCCGCACGTTCGGCGACGGCACCGCACCGGACGGCACGCCGAAGACGCGCGACGTCGACGGCCACCCCGTCGTCGAGATGGGCCTGGTGGAGCTGTACCGCGAGACCGGCAACCGTGACTACCTCGACCTGGCGCACTGGTTCGTCGACGCCCGCGGGCACGGCATCATCGAGCGCGCCGGCGGCGAGCCGACGTACTTCTCCGACCGGGTGCCGAGCAGGCAGGCCACGACCGTCGAGGGCCACGCCGTGCGCGCCGTGTACCTGGCTGCGGGTGCCGTGGACGTCGCGATCGAGACCGGGGACACCGAGCTCCTCACCGCGAGCGAGCGCCAGTTCGCGGACATGATGGCGACGAAGGCCTTCATCACCGGCGGCCTCGGGGCGCGCTGGGACTGGGAGGCGTTCGGCGACCCGTACGAGCTGCCGACCGACCGCGGCTACGCCGAGACCTGCGCGGCCATCGGCGGGGTGCAGTGGGCCTGGCGGCTGCTGCTCGCCACCGGCAAGCCGGTCTACGCCGACGCGATCGAGCGCCTGCTCTACAACGCGTTCCTCGCCGGGGTGAGCCTGGCCGGCACCGAGTACTTCTACGTGAACCCGCTGCAGCAGCGCGACCACGCCCACCAGGACGAGAACCGCTCCCCCGCCCACGGGCGCCGCGGCTGGTTCGACTGCGCCTGCTGCCCGCCGAACATCATGCGCACCTTCGCGAGCCTCGACGGCTACCTGGCGACCGCGACCGACGGCGGGCTGCAGGTCCACCAGTACGCCACCGCCGACCTCGGTCCGGTGCGGGTCGAGACCGACTACCCGCACGAGGGCCGCGTCCGCGTCACGGTCACCGAGGACGGCCCGCTCGCCCTGGGTCTGCGGATCCCGACCTGGTCGGACACCACGACCGTCACGGGTCCGGACGGGTCCGCGAGCCCGACAGCGGGCACGCTGCACGTCGTCGACCGCGAGTGGTCGGCGGGCGACACCGTCGAGCTCGTCTTCGACACGACGCCGCACCGCTACGTCGCCGACGCCCGCATCGACGCCGCCCGCGGGCAGGTCGCGATCGAGCGTGGCCCGCTCGTGTACGCGGTCGAGCAGGCGGACCAGCAGGGCTTCACGGTCGACGATCTGACGGTCGACGCGGACGCGCCGATCACCGAGGAGCGCCGCGACGACCTGCTCGACGGCGTCGTCACGCTGCGGATCCCGGGGCACGCCCCGGCCGAGCACGTGCAGCCGGCCTGGCCGTACCAGCGTCTGGACGCGACCCGGTCTGGAGGCGCGGATCACGCCGGAGACGCGACCAGCGTCGACGACGTGGCCGGTCCGCAGGGCGCCACCACGGGCCTCCAGGCCGGTCGCGACGTCACCGCGATCGCCGTCCCGTACTACGCGTGGGCCAACCGGGGAGCCGCGCCGATGCGCGTCTGGCTCCCGCTGGCGCGGTGACCGGCGTGGACCGCCGTGCGTTCCTCGTCGGCGGCGTCGCCGGCGGGGCCGCCCTCGCCCTGGCCGGGTGCTCCGGCACCCTGCCGAAGGTCGTCGCGAAGCCCGCGAGCTTCGGGAAGAACGCGACCGGCACCGTGCAGGTGTGGTGCCGGTCGGCGACCCAGGCCGGCCTGACGTCGGCCGTCGCCGGGTTCAACAAGGCGAACCCGGCGCTGCAGGTCCAGCTGACGCCCGTGCCGGACGCGCAGTACGTGACCAAGCTCGCGACCGCGATCCGCGGGGGTGAGCCGCCGGACGTCGTCGACATCGACGACATCAACTCGCAGCTGTTCATCTTCCGCGAGGCGTTCGCCGACCTGACCGACGCGGTCAAGAGCCTGGACTACTTCGACGCGATCTCGCCGGGACACCTGCGCCTGCTCGAGTACCGCGACCGCTACTACGGCCTGCCCTACCTGGCCGACAACTCGCAGCTGTTCGTGAACACCGAGCTGTTCGAGCGTGCGGGCCTCGACGTCGAGGAGTCGACGAAGGACCTGTCCACGCTGCTCGACGCGGCGAAGGCCATCCGGAAGCTCGACGACGACGTGTACGGCTGGTCGATCTCCGGCAACGCCGCCGGCATCATCGGCTTCGTCACGCAGCCGCACGTCTGGGCGACCGGGGTCGACATGATGACCGGCGAGGTGGGCTCCCAGCGGGCGAACATCACCGGCAACGAGGCCCTCGAACGCATGCTCGAGTTCTACCGGCAGCTCTGGAAGGACGGCGTGCTGTCGAAGGCGACGTACTCCGACGCCGGCACCACGTGGGGTGCCGACTTCCGGGCCGGCAAGGTGGGGATCTTCCCGACCTCGTACGGGGCGACCGTGCCCGCGGCCACCAAGGCGATGCGGGCGAAGATGCAGACGGTGCTCATCCCGTCGTGGGACGGCCAGCGGTCGTTCTTCGACGGCGGGGACAACATGTGCATCCCGAACGGGGCGGCGAACCCGTCCGGTGGGTGGGCGTTCATGCAGTACGCGAACGGCCTCCAGCAGCAGCAGGCGCTGCCGGACGGCGGGTACTTCCCGACGCGGTCCGACGCCGCCACCCCGGAGTACCGCAAGCGGTTCCCACTGGCGTACGGGCCGCTCGACGCCATCGACAAGGGCTACGCACCGCAGACGCTGGCGTACAACCTGCTCAACAACCAGCCGTCGTCGCCGTACTTCGCGATGTTCCGGGAGGCCGTGTTCGGGTCGGGGAGCGCTGCCGCCATGCGGACGGCGCAGTCCGACTACCAGCGGATCCTCGACCAGGTGCAGGCCTGAGCCTGCCTGCCTGTCTTCTCCGCTCGTCCCGCTCGTCTCGCTCTTGTTGATGCACAGAGAGGTGCACGCATGTCGACCATCTCCACCCGGCGCCCCGCCGCCCGGACCGGCCCGGGCCGTCCCACCGTGGGCCGCGGCCCGGGGCGTGGCGGCTCCGTCCGGACCCGCAACTCGCTCACCCACCCGCCGCGCACCGGCGCCGTCCTCGTCGCCCCGGCGATCCTGTTCGTCGCCGTCTTCGTGCTCGTGCCGCTCGTGTTCGCGCTCTACATCTCGTTCACGAACTGGCCCCTGATCGGCCCGTACCGGTTCATCGGGCTGCAGAACTACCTGACGCTGTTCCAGGACCCGACGTTCGTGCACGCGATCGGCTACACGCTGCTGTACACGGCGATCGTGACCCTGCCGATCCTGGCGCTCGGGTACTTCCTCGCCGTGCTCGTCCGGGCCCGTCGCCGTGGCAGCACGATCCTGCGGACGGTGTTCTTCCTGCCGTACGTGGTCGGGCTGACGACGCTCTCGTTCATGCTCGTGCTCGAGGCGCAGCCGAACTCCGGGGCCGTCAACATGGTGTTCCGCTGGCTCGGGATCACCGACGGCAGCACCGCGTGGCTCGTGAACGGCCCGCTGGCGACGCTGCTCATCTGCGTACTCGTGGTCTGGGCGGTGTCCGGGCTGACCATGGTGCTGCTGATGTCGGCGATGCAGGGCGTCCCCGACGAGGTCTACGAATCGGCGCAGCTCGAGGGGGCCTCCTGGTGGCAGACCGAACGCCTCATCACGTTCCCGATGATCCGCTCGACCGTCGCGCTGAGCGTCATCATCTCGGTGATCGGCTCGCTGCTCGCCTTCAACCAGTTCTACATCCTGACCCAGGGCGGACCGGGGACCGAGACCACGACGATCGTGAACGCGATCTACAACCGCGGGTTCGTGAACCTGCAGCTCGGGGCCGCGACCGCCCAGTCGATCGCCCTCGTCGTGGTGATCGCCGCCGTGACGGTGTTCCAGTTCTGGGCACTGCGAGAGAAGGACTGACGCCATGAGCACCACGACCTCCCGTGCGGCCCTCGCGGCGCCGGACCTGTCCACCAGGACCCTGACCACCACGGGTGACGGCCGACGTCGGCGCCACCAGCAGGGCAGCGTCCAGCACCCGCGCGACACCACCGTCAAGCGCACCCTGTACGCGATCGCCGGCATCGGTTCCGCGCTCGTGTTCGGCATCCCGCTCATCTGGTCGATCCTGCGGGCCTTCCAGTCCGAGGCCGTCATCACGCAGGCCCCCGACCCGGCGACGTTCTTCCAGCTCGGGTGGCAGAACTTCGCCGCCGTGTTCGCCTCGTCGTCGCACCTGCTCACCGGCGTCGTGAACTCGCTCATCGTGTCGATCGCCACGGCGGTGCTGACCGCGGTGATCGCGACCATGGCGGGCTACGGGTTCGCGCGCTTCCGGTTCCGGGGCGCCGGGCTCGTGTTCGGCCTGGTGCTGCTGACGATGATGGTGCCGTTCCAGGCCATCCTCACGCCGCTGTACCTCGAGATGAACGCCATGGGGCTGACGAACTCGCTGCTCGGGCTCGTGCTGTTCTACACGACCGTGAACCTGCCGTTCGGGGTGTTCGTGATGCGGAACGCGTTCGAGTCGATCCCCACCGAGCTCGAGGACTCGGCGTTCGTCGACGGGGCCTCGCGCTTCCGGGTCGTCGTGTCGGTGCTCCGCCCGCTGCTCCTGCCCGGGGCGGCGACCGCGGCGCTCTACGCGTTCCTGGCGTCGTGGACGGAGTTCCTCGGAGCCCTGACGTTCCTGACGAAGGACTCGCTGTACACGCTGCCCGTCGCGCTGCTCAACCTGCAGACCGGGGCGTACGGGCAGGTGTCGTACGGCAACCTCGTCGCCGGGTCGGTGGTGGCGATGATCCCGTGCATCGCGCTGTACGTCGGGTTGCAACGGTTCTACGTCGCCGGGCTGTCGTCCGGGGCGTTGAAGGGCTGACGGTCGGGTCAGCTCGGGGTCGTGCACGGCTTCGCACCGTGCGCGGCCCCTCGGTCGGTGCGGGGTTGTGCGCGGCTTCGCACCGTGCGCGGCCGCTCGGTCGGTGCGGGGTTGACCGCTCGGTGCGGGACTGTAGCGCCGCACCGAGCGATCAACCTCGCACCGGCCGCACAACGCCGCACCGTGCGCCGCGGGCCCGCGCACGGGAGAACCTCGCACCACCTGGACACCGCCGCACGGTGCGAGGGGGCGCTACGTGCTGCGCCGCACCACCAGCTCGGGCGCGAGCAGCGTCTCGTCGCGGGGCTCCCCCTCGACCAGGGCCCGCACGGTGTCGAGCACCCGCTCCCCCATCGCCCGGAAGTCCTGCCGCACGGTGGTCAGCGGCGGCGTGAAGTGCGCGGCCTCGGGGACGTCGTCGAAGCCCACGACCGCGATGTCGTCGGGAACCCGCAGCCCTTCGTCGGCGAAGGCGTGCAGCACCCCGAGGGCCATCTGGTCGTTGCCCGCGAAGACCGCGTCGACCGTCCCCACGTCGATGTGCCGGGCGGCCGCGAAGCCGCTCGCCGGGGTCCAGTCGCCCTCGAGCACGACCGGTTCGAGCCCGGCGTCCTGCATGATCCGCACGTAGGTGGCCCGGCGCACCTCGGACTCCTGCGACACGTGCGGCCCGGCGATGTGCACGATCCGGCGGTGTCCGCGGTCGAACAGGTGCTGCATGACGAGCGAGGTGCCGGCCGCCTGGTCGATGGCGACGGCGGCGACGCTCGGCGCGACCGGGGTCCGGACGGCGTCTCGTTGCACCGCGTTCGACACCACGACGGGCACCGTGACCGGCACGGTGAGCGAGGCGAGGGCGTCGAGTACCCGGTTGTCGGCGGCGACCAGCACGATCGCGGCGACGTCCTGTGCGAGCAGCGTGGTGAGCGCCCCGGACAGGTCGGACGGCCGCGGTTCCTCGGGCAGGGTCGACAGCAGCACGTGGTACCCGGCGGAGCGGGCCGCCCGTTCGAAGCCGATCGAGGTGCTCGACGGTCCGTACAGCGCGTCGCCGGCGGTGATGATGCCGAGCGCCTTGCTCCGCCCACCGGCGAGCGCCCGGGCAGCGGCGCGGGGCCGGTACCCGAGCTCGGTGACGGCGTCGGTGACCTGCGTCCGGTACTGCTCCCGGACGGTCGGATCGCCGTTGATCACGCGGGAGACGGTCTGGTGGGACACGCCGGCGCGTTCGGCGACGTCGAAGATCGTCGGGGCCTTCCGGCGCTTGCCGCCCCTGCCCTCGGGGGCGGTCGTGGTGCTCACGTGGCCAACCGTACCGCTCGGTCCGGTCGCCGCGGCAAGATCACGAAACGGCGGTGTTGAGTTGACACCCCGTCACGGAACCCACAAGATGTGAGCGCTCACACGAGCGCATCCCACGGGGCACAGCAGCCCCGGCACCCGACCGCGTCGAGGACGACGCGAAGGAACAGAGGTACTTCGATGATGAAGCGCAGGATCATCGCGGGCGTCGCAGCCGTCGGCATCGCGATCTCGCTGGCCGCTTGCTCGGCCGGCGGCCGTGCGTCCACCGATGGTGGCGGCAGCGGCGACAACAAGGGCGCCCTCGTCGGCGTCGCCATGCCCACCAAGGTCTCCGAGCGGTGGATCAAGGACGGCAACGCCGTCAAGAGCGACCTCGAGAAGGCCGGCTACAAGGTCGACCTCGAGTACGGCGACAACAAGGTCCAGCAGCAGGCCCAGCAGGTCAGCAACATGATCACCAAGGGCGCGAAGGTCCTGATCATCGCGTCGATCGACGGTGGCGCGCTCTCCGACCAGCTCGACGCCGCCGCCAAGGCCGGCATCAAGGTGATCTCGTACGACCGCCTGCTCACGGGCAACAAGAACGTCGACTACTACGTGTCCTTCGACAACGAGAAGGTCGGCGTCGACCAGGCGAACAGCCTGCTCACCGGCCTGGGCGTGCTCGACGCGGACGGCAAGAAGACCGGCGAGAAGGGCCCCTTCAACATCGAGGTCTTCGCCGGCTCGCTCGACGACAACAACGCCGGGTTCTTCTTCAACGGCGCCATGAAGACGCTCAAGCCGTACCTCGAGGACGGCACGCTGAAGATCCAGTCCGGCCAGGACGAGCTGTCCCAGGCCGCGACGCAGCAGTGGGACCCGGCCACGGCCAAGGCCCGCATGCAGAACCTGATCGCGAAGTCCTACTCGGGCGGCACCACGCTCGACGGCGTGCTCTCGCCGTACGACGGCATCTCGATCGGCATCATCTCGGCGCTCCAGGGCGCCGGGTACGGCACGAGCGACCGTCCGCTCCCGACGGTCACGGGCCAGGACGCCGAGGCCGCCTCGGTCAAGTCGATCATCGCCGGCCAGCAGTACTCGACGATCTACAAGGACACGCGCAAGCTCGCCAAGCAGTCCGTCACCATGGCCGAGGACCTGCTCACCGGCAAGGACCCCGAGGTCAACGACACGAAGAGCTACGACAACAAGGTCAAGGTCGTCCCGACCTTCCTGTTCCAGCCGACGGTCGTCACGAAGGACAACTACAAGGAAGTCCTCGTGGACTCCGGGTACTACACCGAAGCCGACCTGAAGTAGTCAGGCCCATCTCACGGACCGGAGGCGCGGTGCCAGCCCGCACCGCGCCTCCAGTCCGTCTCCACCAGCGCGCGCACGCGCGCACGACGGAAAGGCGTCCACATGGCGGACACCATCCTCGAGATGCGGGACATCACCAAGACGTTCCCCGGCGTCAAGGCCCTGCAGGGTGTCTCGATCGAGGTCGAGCGCGGCCAGGTCCACGCGATCTGCGGCGAGAACGGCGCGGGCAAGTCGACGCTCATGAAGGTGCTGTCGGGTGTCTACCCGGCCGGCTCCTTCGACGGCGAGATCCTGCTCGACGGCGAACCCGTGCGGTTCGCGAACATCAACGACTCCGAGGCTGCGGGCGTCGTCATCATCCACCAGGAGCTGGCGCTCAGCCCCTTCCTGTCGATCGCCGAGAACATCTTCCTCGGCAACGAGCAGTCCAAGGGCGGCTTCATCGACTGGAACAAGACGAACCTGACGGCCGCCGAGCTGCTCAAGCGCGTCGGGCTGAAGGACAACCCCGTCACCAAGGTCGTCGACCTCGGTGTCGGCAAGCAGCAGCTCGTCGAGATCGCGAAGGCGCTCTCGAAGGAGGTGAAGCTCCTCATCCTCGACGAGCCCACCGCCGCGCTGAACGACGACGACTCCGCGCACCTGCTCGAGCTCATCCGCTCGCTGCAGGCCGAGGGGATGACGGCGATCATCATCAGCCACAAGCTCAACGAGATCAAGGCGATCGCCGACAAGGTCACGATCATCCGCGACGGCAAGACCATCGAGACGCTCGACATGCGGGCCGACGACGTGTCCGAGGACCGGATCATCCGCGGGATGGTCGGCCGCGACCTGTCGAACCGGTACCCCGAGCGCGAGAACCCCGTCATCGGCGAGGAACTGCTGCGGATCGAGGACTGGACCGTCCACCACCAGCTCGACTCGTCGCGCGAGATCATCCACCAGGCCAACCTCAACGTCCGCGCCGGCGAGGTCGTCGGCATCGCCGGGCTCATGGGCGCCGGCCGCACGGAACTCGCGATGAGCGTCTTCGGCCAGTCCTACGGCACCGGCATCAGCGGCACCGTCTACAAGCGCGGCACCCCGATCAAGACGCACACGGTCTCGCAGGCGATCGACAACGGCATCGCCTACGTCACCGAGGACCGCAAGCGCTACGGCCTGAACCTGATCGACGACATCAAGCGGAACATCTCCGGGTCGGCCCTCGGCAAGCTCGCCAACTGGGGCTTCGTGAACTCCTCGGAGGAGACCACGGTCGCGACCCAGTTCCTCAAGAGCCTCAACATCAAGGCGCCGAACGTCGACGTCGTGACCGGGAAGCTCTCCGGCGGGAACCAGCAGAAGGTCGTCCTGTCGAAGTGGATGTACGCCGACCCCGACGTGCTCATCCTCGACGAGCCGACCCGCGGCATCGACGTCGGCGCGAAGTACGAGATCTACACGATCATCAACCAGCTCGCCGACCAGGGGAAGGCGGTCATCGTGATCTCCTCCGAGCTCCCCGAACTGCTCGGCATCTGCGACCGCATCTACACCCTCTCCGAGGGCACCATCACGGCCGACGTCCCGCGCGCCGAGGCGACGCCCGAGGTCCTCATGCAGTACATGACCCAGGAACGGGAGACCCCTGTCAATGAACGCGCTTAAGTCCGCCGTCGGCTACCTCACCGGGCAGCTCCGACAGATCGGCCTGTTCATCGCGCTGATCGTCATCGTCATCTTCTTCCAGGTGACCACGAACGGCATCACGCTGGCCCCGATCAACGTCTCGAACCTGATCGTCCAGAACAGCTACATCCTCATCCTGGCCATCGGCATGGTCATGGTCATCATCGCCGGCCACATCGACCTGTCGGTCGGGTCGGTGGTCGCCTTCACCGGTGCCATGGCCGGCGTGATGATCACGCAGTGGAACATCCCGTGGCCGATCGCGGTCGTGCTCTGCCTGGTGGTCGGTGCACTCGTCGGCGCCTGGCAGGGCTTCTGGATCGCCTACTTCGGGATCCCGGCGTTCATCGTGACGCTGGCGGGCATGCTCGCCTTCCGCGGCGCAGCGCAGATCGTCCTGCAGAACCAGCAGATCTCGCCGTTCCCCGCCGGCTTCCGCTCGCTCGGCTCCGGCTTCCTGCCGTCCTTCGGCACCACCGGGTACGAGCCGCTCACGATGATCCTCGGCTTCGCCGCCGCGGCCGTCATGGTGATCGCCGCGTTCCGCGGTCGCATCACGCGTCGCAAGTACCAGCTCGAGAGCGAGCCGTTCGCCTGGTTCATCGTGAAGACGGCCTTCGGCGCCGTGCTCGTGATCTACGTGGCGCTCCTGCTCGCCAGCTACAACGGCACCCCGATCGTGCTCGTCGTGCTCGGCGCCCTCGTGGTGATCTACTCGGTCGTCATGCGGAGCGCGGTGTTCGGCCGCCACATCTACGCGATCGGTGGCAACGCCCTGGCCGCGCAGCTGTCGGGTGTGAAGACGAAGCGCGTCACGTTCCTGCTCTTCGTCAACATGGGAGTCATCTCGGCCCTGGCGGGCGTGGTCTTCACCGGCCAGCTCAACCTGGCGGCACCGGGCGCGGGCAACGGCTTCGAGCTCGACGCCATCGCTGCCGTCTTCATCGGTGGCGCGGCCGTCACCGGTGGCATCGGCACCGTGCCGGGAGCCATCGTCGGTGGTCTGATCATCGGTCTGCTGAACAACGGCATGTCGATCCTCGGTGTCGGCACCGAGTTCCAGTCCCTGATCAAGGGCCTGGTGCTGCTCGCCGCCGTCGCGTTCGACGTGTTCAACAAGCGCCGGGCGGCGTCCGCGCGCAAGTAGCGCGTTCGGGCGTGTGCGCGCGTGTGCGTGCGCGTGCGTGCGCGTGTTCGTGCGCGTGTTCGCTTGGTGAGCAGAAACGGTCGGGTCCTCGATGGGGACCCGACCGTTTCTGCTCACGATCGCGACAGGACGGCCCAACCCCCGGCCGGGAGGCGCAGGGTCCCGTCCCCGAGATCGGCCCCGCCCGCCTCGACCTGCGTCGCGTCGGCCACGGGCACCTCGACGGGATCGTCCGACAGGTTCAGGGCGGTCACCACGGCGGCGTCCGCCGTCGCGGTCCGCAGCACCACGGCGGTGTTGGTCAGGTGCACGACGTCGGTGTGTGCGCGGTGCAGCCACGGGTTCCGGCGTCGCAGGGCGATGAGCGCCTCGTACGCGTGGGTCAGGTCCGTCAGCTCCGGCACCTCGGCCGGGAACGCCGGGCGGACCGCGTCGTCGCCGCCCTCGCGTTCCTCCTTCACCCCGGTCCAGCCGTACTCGTCGCCGGCGTAGACGACCGGGGTCCCCGCCACCGAGAACAGCACCGCGGCGGCGTGCCCGGCGAACCGCTCCCCCACCGCGCTCGCGATCCGGGTGACGTCGTGGTTGCCGACGAACGTGGTCGGGGCGAAGGTTGCCAGCAGCGCGTCGTGCCGCTCGATCGCGTGCGCGAGCTCGTGGCCGTTGCGGTCCGCGATGCCGTGCCAGATCCCCTGCCACAGCTCGTACTGGGTCAACGAGTCCATCGTCGAGTCGCGTGCGATCGCCGCCGCGTCGCCGTGGATCACCTCGCCGCTGAACCAGGCGTCCGGGAACCGCTCCCGCACCCGCGGCAGCACCCGCGCCCAGAACGCTGGCGGCACCGCGTACGCCGCGTCGAGCCGCCAACCGTCGACGCCGCGGCCCAGCCAGTGCGTCATCACCTCCACCACGAGGTCCTCGGTGGCGCGACTGTCGTGGTCGAGCGCGACGAGGATGTCGTGGCCCTCGAACAGCCCGACGGGCACGGGCTGCCCCGGCTGCCACCCGGACCAGTCGATGGCGAACAGGTCGGCGGTCGGCGCCTCCGGGCCCCGGTCCGACAAGGCGGTGAAGGCCGGGTGCTCACGCCCGACGTGGTTGAACACCCCGTCCAGCAGCACCCGCACGCCCCGCTCGTGCGCCGCGGCGACCAGGGCGTCGAAGTCGGAGTCGTCGCCCAGGCGCGGGTCGATGCGGAAGTGGTCGACCGTGTCGTACCCGTGGGTCGAGCTCGCGAACACCGGGCCGAGCAACAGGCCGTTCAGACCGAGGTCGACGACGTGGTCGAGCCACCCGGTCAAGCGGTCGAGGCGGTGTTCGAGCGGACGCTCCCCCACCGGTGACGCAGGGCGGACCTCGGCGCCGACGAAGCCGAGCGGGTAGACGTGCCACCACATCACGTGCTGGACCCAGGCCGGCTCGGACGGACGGGCGGGGGCGGTGTCGGGGTTCACCGCTCCGATGCTGCCAGGCGCACCTGGACCGTGTGCGTGGTCGCTGTGTGCCGCCCCGCCGAGCAGGACGAGGATGGGGCCATGGGACGGGCGATCAGGACGGAAGCCGATGCGTCGGCATCGGAGTCGGCACACGCCGAACAGACCTGCGCCTCGTGCGGGCGACGGATGCCGTCCTCGGCGGCACCGGAGGCGAAGTGGTGTTCGGCAGCCTGCCGCCGACACGGTCTCGACGACACCGACCGGGCTCTGGAGCAGCGCATCGACGAACTGCTCGCGGCACGGGCGCGGACCTCGAGCATCTGCCCGTCCGAGGTCGCACGCTCACTCGACCCGGACGACTGGCGACCGCTGATGGAGCCGGCACGTCGAGCTGCCCGGCGCATGGTGGCGCGCGGCGAGGTCGAGATCACCCAGGGCGGGTCGGTCGTCGACCCGTCGACCGCCAAGGGCCCGATCCGCATCCGCCGTCCGCGGTGAGGGAACACGTGTCGTCCAACGTCGGTTGCATCGAAGGATGACTGCAACCGGATCGACCGAACAGACCTCTGCCCGCCGCGAAGCCCTGGTCGTCGGAGCCAGTGGCATCACCGGTTCCGCCCTGGTGCGCCACCTGCTCGACCTGGGCTGGGACGTGACGGCGCTCTCCCGCCGACCGCTCGCCGAACAGGGTGTCCGGACCGTCGCGGCCGACCTGCGCGACCCCGAGAGCCTGGCGGCCGCACTCGCCGACGAACGCCCGACGCACGTCTTCTTCACCGCGTGGCAGCGGCAGGACACCGAGGCGGAGAACATCCGCGTCAACGGCGGCATGGTCCGCGACCTGCTCGCGGCGCTGTCGCACGCTCCGCTCGAGCACGTCGCCCTGGTCACCGGCCTCAAGCACTACCTCGGCCCGTTCGAGGCGTACGCCGCCGGCGAGATGCCCGACACCCCCTTCCACGAGGAGGAACCGCGCCTCGACACCCCGAACTTCTACTACGCGCAGGAGGACGAGCTCTTCGCCGCAGCCGAGCGCCAGGGGTTCACCTGGTCCGTGCACCGCTCGCACACCGTGATCGGGCACGCGGTCGGCAACGCCATGAACATGGGCCTCACACTCGCCGTGCAGGCCACGCTGGCGAAGGAACTCGACCTGGACTTCGTGTTCCCGGGAAGCGAGGCCCAGTGGAACGGCCTGACCGACATGACCGACGCCGGCATCCTCGCCGAGCACATGGTGTGGGCCTCGACGTCACCCGAGGGTGCGGACGAGCCGTTCAACATCGTCAACGGTGACGTCTTCCGGTGGCGCTGGATGTGGCCGCGCCTGGCCGCGCACCTCGGTGTCGACCCCACGCGCGTCGTGGGCTACGAGGACGGTCCGCGACCGCTCGAGGAGCAGATGGCGCCGTACGAGTCCGAGTGGGCCGGCATCGCCGAGCGCCACGGTCTCGCCGAGGCCGACATCACCCGGCTCGCCTCGTGGTGGCACACCGACGCCGACCTCGGTCGTGCGATGGAGGTCGTCACCGACATGGGGAAGAGCCGCGACGCCGGGTTCACGGCGTTCCGCCGGACCGAGCAGGCCTTCGCGGACCTGTTCGCCCGGTACCGGGCCGACCGCCTCATCCCCTGATCCGTCGGGGGCCGGTCAGAAGGCGTACCGGATCCGGCAGGACGGCAGGTGCTCGGCCACGAGTTCGCGGAAGCGCTCGACGAGCTGCCCCTTCATGCCGGACCGGTAGCGCACGTTCACGGCACCGTTCTGGGACACCTTCTGCTCCTGCAGGTCCGGACGCCACAGCAGGTCCTCGGCCTTGGGGTGCCACCCGAGGTTGACCTCGTGCAGGGGCTGGTTGTGGGTCAGGAAGATCACCTCGGCCGCGAGCTGCGCCTTGGCGGCCGGGGACAGCACGTCGTCGACCTGCCGGAGCATCTCGGCCCAGTCTGACTCCCACGTCGGCGTGAGGATGACCGGCGAGAAGTTCAGGTGGACCTCGTACCCGGCGTCGACGAAGTCGTTCACCGCGGCGATGCGCTCGGCGATCGGGCTCGTACGGATGTCGGTGACCTTCGCGGTCTCGTGCGGCATCAGCGAGAAACGGATCCGGGTCCGACCCATCGGGTCCCAGTCGAGCAGGTCGCGGTTGACGTACTTCGTGGCGAACGAGGCCTTGGCCGTCGGGGTCATCCGGAACAGGTCGCAAAGGTCGCGGACGTTGTCGCTGATCATCGCGTCGACCGAGCAGTCGCTGTTCTCGCCGATGTCGTAGACCCAGGCTTCCGGGTCGCACTGGTTCGGTTCGGTCTTCGGCCCCTGCTTGGCGATGTTCCGCGCCACGTGCTTGGTGATCTGGTCGATGTTCGCGAACACCGTCACCGGGTTGCTGTAGCCCTTGCGCCGCGGTACGTAGCAGTAGGCGCACGCCATCGCGCAGCCGTTCGCGGTGGACGGTGCGATGAAGTCGGCGGAGCGACCGTTCGGCCGGGTCACCAGCGACTTCTTCACACCGAGCACGAGCGCCTCGGTCTTGATCCGCACCCAGCGCTGGACGTTCCGTTCGTCGCCGTGCACCTCGGGGATGTTCCAGTGCGACTCGACCGGGACGATCTCGGCGTCAGGCCAGCGCCCGACGATCTCCTGCCCACGCTGCAGTTCGAGGGCGGCCGGCTCGGCGTAGATGCGCCGGACGTCGAGCATCGGGCGGACGCGTTCGTGGCTCATCGACTCCTGTCTACCCGGCACCACCGACGGTGCAGACTCGCACCATGACCGCCGAACCCGACGACCACTTCTTCGTCGTGGACGGCCGACGCTGGCGCCGCACCGACCCCGCCCTGCCCGAGGAACTCGCCGCCGCGCTCCGCTCCCACCTGGGGCGCGGGCGCAACGCTGTGAAGACCGCGAAGCGCGCGGGCGATGACGAGGCCCTGGCGGCGGCGCGGCACCGGAACGGCCTGGCCAAGCACGGGCTGGGCGAACGCGGCCCCGAGTGGTGGACCCGCCCCGAGGCCGACCGGATCGCCGATGCCGAGCGCGCCCTCGCCGAACTGGACGCTCTGCCGTGACGACGATCCGTCCACCGCGCCTGGATCGCATCCTGAACCTCATCGTGTTCGGCCCCGTGATGATCGGGACCGGAGTCGCGCTCGCGAGCGTGGCCTTCGTACCCGGAGCATCGACGAGGGTCTTCGTCTTCATCCTCGGTGCCGCCTTCATCGCCGGTGGGATCTGGGCGACGGCCAGGACCCGACACGTCGCCGTGCACCTGTCCGACGACACCCTCCGGTACTCGGGCTTCTTCGTGTCGTGGACGGCACCACGCGCGGAGATCACGACGGTGCTCGACGACGCGTTCGTCGAGTGGCGCGACGACCACGGGGCCGAACACCGACGGCAGATCTGGCTGCTGACCCGGGCACAGGAGGACGACGGCACGAAGTTCGCTCCGCTCTGGCGGTGGCGCCGTGAGGCACTCCTCCAGGTTCGAGCGTGGGCGGCGGCTCGCGAGGTCCGAAACGTCCCATGACGCCCGCGATAGACAGCAGGATCGGGCGTACCTGGTCGAAACTTCCGACCACGTACGCCCGATTTGACCAGGGACGCCCGGTTCGACCCGGCCGCGGGCCCGATTCGACCGGGCCGCCCGACTAGGCCTCGGTGTGACCCAGGTCCGGCTCGACGAGCAGGCACGCGGTGCGGGACGCGGCGGCGTGCAACTCGAGCACGACGAGCTCGTTGCGACCGTGGCGGAGCACCGGCCCCGGGATCGCCAGGGTCTGCTGCGGGCCTCGCGACCAGTACCGACCGAGGCAGAACCCGTTGACCCAGGCGACGCCCTTCCGGAACCCGTCGAGCGACAGGTACCGGTCGTCCACGGTGTCCAGGTCGAACGAGCCAGCTGCGAACGTCGGCCCGGCGAGCACGTCGCCGCCGGTCGGAGCGACCTCGGACAGCGCGCTCACGGCGTCCGGCGCGATGGGGTCGAGGGCGAGCGGCGACGCCGTCCAGCGGGCCACCGGGACACCGTCGATCGAGACGCCGCCGATCAGGCCCTTCGGCTCGCCGATGCGGATGCCGTAGTCGACGCGGCCCTGGTCCTCGACGAGGAGCTCGAGCGTGCCGGTCGCCGGCGGCAGGGCGATGGCGCGGTCGTGGTGCTCGCGCTCCAGGACCCCGACCACGACGCCGTCGGCCGACACGATCGCTCGGTCTCGCACCTCGGTGCCGACGGTCAGCACCCCTCCGGCGGGCAGGTCGACCTCGGAGCGGTAGGCGACGAAGCCGCTCGCGGCTCCGAGGGCGTCGAAGGTCGGCGGATCGTCGTGCGCGGACCACGTCGTGAGCGTGGGCAGCAGGGAACGGAGCGACGCGACGCGGTCCAGACGGACGGCGAGGTCCGTGGCGGGGGTGATCCGGGCCTCCAGGCCGTCGCCGGATGCGGCCACGGGACCGAGGCGACCCGACCCACCGGGCTCCATCGTCGCGGGCAGCGGCGGGACGGGCGCATAGCGCGCGATCACCGCACGGAAGGCGTGGAACTTCTCGGTCGGTCGGCCGGCCTCGTCGAGCGGGGCGTCGTAGTCGTACGACGTCGCGATCGGACGGTAGACGCCCTTGTCGTTCGCGCCGTTCGTGAAGCCGAAGTTCGTGCCGCCGTGGAACATGTAGATGTTCACCGAGCCGCCGGCGGCGAGGAGGACGTCGAGGTCCTCGGCGCTGGCGGACGCCGGCGTGGTGTGGTGGTGCTCGCCCCAGCTGTCGAACCAGCCGTCCCAGAACTCCGAGCACATCAGGGGCCCGGTGGGCTGCGCCTGCCGCAGGCGCTCGAGCCGGGCGGCGGAGCGTGAGCCGAACGACCCGGTCTTGTGCAGCGAGGGCAGGGAGCCGTCCTCGAGCATCGTGCCCATCGGCTGGTCGACGCTCGT
This sequence comes from Curtobacterium sp. MCLR17_034, assembly GCF_003234485.1. Lineage (NCBI taxonomy): Bacteria > Bacillati > Actinomycetota > Actinomycetes > Micrococcales > Microbacteriaceae > Curtobacterium > Curtobacterium sp. MCLR17_034. Next base: position 41,910 of record NZ_QKTH01000020.1, on the reverse strand, counting down.
GAAGGGGACGGTCAGCCCGATGTCGCGGTGCATCTGCTCGAGTGCGCGCAGGTACTCGGGGTCGGACCCGTAGGCGCCGTACTCGTTCTCGACCTGCACCAGGACGATGGGCCCGCCCTGGTCGATCTGCCGCGGGACCAGCACGGGGGCCAGGTGCTGCAGGTACGTCTCGACCGCTGCGAGGAACCCGGGCTCGTTGCGCCGGACGCCCACGGAGCCGTCGGCGAACAACCAGTACGGCAGGCCGCCGTTCGTCCACTCGGCACAGATGTAGGGGCCGGGGCGGACGATGGCGTGCATGCCCTCGGCGGCGACGAGGTCGAGGAAGCGGCCGAGGTCCAGGCCACCCGACAGGTCGAACACCCCGGGCGACGGTGCGTGCGCGTTCCAGGCGACGTAGGTCTCGATGGTGTTGAGGCCCATCAGCTTCGCCTTGCGGATCCGGTCGGCCCACAGGTCGGGGTGGACGCGGAAGTAGTGGATCGCGCCGGACAGGACCCGGTGCGGCTCGCCGTCGAGCAGGAAGTCGGTGTCGCCGATGGCGAAGCGCATGGTGTGGTTCTTTCGTTGCCGGCCGGGCCGGGCGTCGAGCCGGGCCGGGCGTGGAGCCCGGCCGGGCGTGGAGCCGGGCCGGGCGTGGAGCGGGGCCGTGCGGACGTGTCCGCACGGCCCCGCGGGGATGCTGTCGAACTACTTCGACGAGACCGTGAAGCCCTGGTCCTTGCCGTACTTGGCGAGGGCCTTCTGCCAGGCCTGCAGGCCGGCGTCGAGCGAGGTGCCGTTCTCGTACGCCTGACCGACGGTGTCGGCGTAGACGCTGTTCGCGTAGACCTGGTACGGCAGGTAGGTGAAGTCGTTGTCCGAGGACTTCGACGCGTCGACGAGCACCTTGTTGATCTGCTGGCCGCCGAAGTACTCCGGCTTCTCGTCGAGGAACGCCGACGAGTCGAGGTCAGCGGTGGTCGACGGGAAGCCGCCGGACTCCATGAAGACCTTCGTGGACTCCTTCGAGGAGTTCAGCCACTTGAGGAAGCCCGCGGCGAGGGCCGGGTTCTTCGACTGCTTCATGACGACCTGGGCGCTGCCGCCGTTGTTCGCGGTCTGGGCGGTGCCACCGTCGTAGGTCGGCATCGGGGCGACGCGCCAGTCACCCGAGGCCTGGGCGACGCCGGACTCCAGGTTGCCGGGCATCCAGGCGCCGGTGATCATCGTGGCGATCTCACCGTTGCCGAGCTGCTTGTACCAGTCGTCGGTCCAGCCGACCGTCTTCGACAGCAGGCCCTGCTCGACGAGCTCGTTCCAGGTGCTCGTCCACTTCTTGGTGCCCTCGTCCTGCAGGTTGATGGTCACCTTGTCACCGTCGGTGGTGAAGGGGGTGCCACCGGCCTGGGCGATCATGCTCGTGGTGAAGCCGGCGTCGCCGGAGTCCGCCGCGATGTAGGCCTTCGGGTCCGCCTGGTGCAGCTTCTTGGCCGCGGTGACGTACTCGTCCCACGTCTTCGGCACGGCGATGTCGTGCTTGTCGAAGACCTTCTTGTTGTAGAACAGCGCCATGGGGCCGGAGTCCTGCGGCAGGCCGTAGACCTTGCCATCGATCGACACCGAGCTCCAGGTGCTCTTCGCGAAGTCCTTCTCGAGCGAGTCGAAGCCGTAGCTCGACAGGTCGAGCAGCGACTCGGACAGCGCGAACTGCGGCAGGGCGTAGTACTCGACCTGGGCGACGTCGGGGGCTCCCGAGCCGGCCTTGATCGTGTTCTGCAGCTTCGTGTACTGGTCGGCACCGGTGCCGGCGTTGACGAGCTTGACCTTCACCTTGGGGTACTGCTTCTCGAACGCGGCGACCTGGGCCTTCGCCGACGGGGTCCACGACCAGTAGGTCAGGGTGCCACCGTCCTGCAGGGCCTTGTCGATGTCGTCGGCCGATCCGCCGGAGCCGGAGCCGCCGGAGGCGCACGCGGCGAGGGCGATCGCGGCGGTGACGCCGATGGCGAGGGCGCTGAGGCCGCGCCGGAGACGCTTGTTCATGGGAGTGCCTTTCACTTCTTCGTGGAGGGGGTGGTGCTGCTGTGTGCCGGACCGGAGGACAGGGGCGGGGTCGCCACGGGCCTCCCGTCCAAGGGATCAGGCCTTGACCGACCCGGCCGCGAGGCCGGACTGCCAGAAGCGCTGGAGGAAGAGGAACGCGACCACGATCGGGATGATCGTGAGGAGCGATCCCGTGACGACGAGGTTGTAGATCGGCTGCGCGCCGGACCCGGTGGCCTGCGCGTTCCACTGGTTCAGGCCGACCGTCAGCGGGTACCACTTCGGGTCGCTCAGCATGATGAGCGGCAGGAAGTAGTTGTTCCAGGTGGCGACGACCGCGAACAGCAGGACGGTGACGACACCGGGCGCGAGCAGGCGGAGCGCGATGGTGAAGAAGATCCGGAACTCACCGGCGCCGTCCATGCGGGCGGCCTCGAGCAGTTCGGCCGGGATCGCGTCGACCGCGTAGGTCCAGATCAGGTACATGCCGAACGGGCTGATCAGCGAGGGCAGGATGATCGCCCACGGGGTGTTGGTCAGGCCGACCTGCGAGAACAGCAGGAACGTCGGGACCGCCAGGGCCGTGCCGGGGACCGCGATGGCCCCGAGGACGACAGCGAAGACCGCGCGGCGACCGGGGAACTGGAACTTCGCCATGCCGTAGCCCGCGACGGTGGCGAGCAGGGTGGCCCCGCCGGCACCGACGACGACGTAGAGCAGCGTGTTGCCGAACCACTGCAGGAAGATGCCGTCGTTGTAGGTCAGCGTGTCGACGATGTTCTGCCAGAGGTTGAAGTCCCCGCCGAACCACAGACCGAACGTGGAGAGCAGCGACGCCTGCGTCTTCGTGCTGTTCACGAGCAGGTAGAACAGCGGCGCGAACGAGTACACGACGAAGACGACCATGACCGCGGTCAGCAGGCCGGAACGCTTCGGCTTGCGTCCGTCGACGTGCTGGTCTGCCTTCCTGGAGGCGCGGATCGAGCGGGTGCGCGGCGCACGTTGCGTCGTGGTCGCCTCGGTCACCGTGGCCGCTGCGGGCCCGGCGGGGTGCTGGATGGTGCTCATCGGTTCTCCTCGCGGGTGCCGCGGACCTGGACGACGTAGGCGATCACCGCGGTGATCACGCCCATCACGATCGCGACCGTGGCGGAGTAGTTGAACTGCTGACCGCTGAAGGACAGCGAGTAGGCGTACATGTTCGGGGTGAAGGCGCTGCCGATGACGTTCGGGGCGAGCGTCTTGAGCAGGTTCGGCTCATTGAAGAGCTGGAAGCTGCCGATGATCGAGAAGATCGTGGCGATGACCATCGGGCCGCGGAGCGCCGGGAGCTTGATCGAGAAGACCGTGCGCATCGGGCCGGCGCCGTCGAGCTCGGCCGCCTCGTACAGCTCACCGGGGACGGTGCGGAGTGCGGCGTAGAAGATCAGCATGTTGTAGCCGAGGAACTCCCACGTGACCACGTTGCCGATCGACGTCAGGACCCAGCTCGGGCTGAACGGCTGCAGCAGGTCGATGCCGAGCGCGTCGTTCGCAGCGCCCGTCAGACCGAACTGGTTGCCGTAGATGAAGCCCCAGATCAAGGCCGCGACGACACCGGGAACGGCGTAGGGCAGGAACACCGCGATGCGGAAGAAGCTCGTCCCCCACAGTCGGGCGCTGTCCAGGGCGAGGGCGGCGACGAGCGCGAGGCCGAGCATGATCGGCACCTGGACGACCAGGAAGATCGCGACCCGGCCGAACCCGGACCAGAACTTGGCGTCCTGGAAGAGCTGCACGTAGTTGGCGAACCAGACGAACTGGTTGCCGCCGATGAGCTGGTCGCGGAACAGGCTGAGCCAGAGCGCGTAGCCGATCGGCACGATGAGCATCAGGACCAGGACGACGACGAACGGGCCGACGAACAGCCATCCGGTGAGCCGTCCCCGCGGCTTGGGGCGGCGGCCGGCCGGGCGCTCGGCGGTGGGGCGCGGTGCTGCCTCACCGGGGCGCGCTGCGAGCGTGCTCATGTGACTCCTTCGTCTGCTGCGTTCGGGTGGTCGATGTCGGCGGCTCGGCCCGGGCCGGATCAGGGTGTCCGGGCGGTCACCGATGTTGACGTCAACATCGAACGACGCGACGATAGCATGGCAACGTCAACATGCGCTAGCGTCCGGGGAGGCCGACCGTTCGGCCCCTCGATCCGGAAGGAGCGCCAGCGTGACGATGGAGTCCCCCGCCGGCACCCGCCGCGCCCCCTCGATGGCCGCCGTGGCCGAGGCCGCCGGGGTGTCGATGCAGACGGTCTCACGCGTCGCCCGGGGGTTCGACAACGTCAGCCCGGAGACCCGCGACCGCGTCCAGCGCGCCATGGAGTCCCTCGGCTACCGGCCCAACCGTGCCGCCCGCGCCCTGCGCTCCGGCCGCTTCCGCACCATCGGCGTGATCATGTTCACGCTCGCTTCCTTCGGCAACATGCGCACGCTCGAGGCGATCGCCGACGCCGCCGGGGTCGCCGACTTCACGATCACCCTGCTGCCCATGGCCTCGCGCACCGAGGCCGGCGTCCGCTCCGCGTTCTCGCGCCTGCACGAACAGGCCGTCGACGGCGTCGTGATCATCATCGAGTCGCACATCATCGACACCGCCGAGGTCGTGCTGCCCGACGGCGTGCCCATGGTCATCATCGACTCCACGGGCAGCACCGACCACCCCGCGATCGACACCGACCAGGCCGACGGCGCCCGACAGGCCACGCAGCACCTGCTCGACCTGGGGCACGAGACCGTCTGGCACGTCGCCGGGCCGGAGTCGTCGTACTCGGCAGCCCGTCGCCTCGCCGCCTGGCAGGACACGCTGGAACGCGCCGGTCGACCGGTCCCCCCGGTGTTCCGCGGCGGCTGGACGACCGAGCACGGCTACGAGGCCGGGCTCGAGATCGCCGCACGCCCGGAGATCACGGCGGTCTTCGCCGCGAACGACCAGACCGCCCTCGGGGTCCTGCGCGCCGCCCACGAGTCCGGTCGGCCGGTGCCGTCGTCGCTGAGCGTGGTGGGGTTCGACGACTCCCCCGAGTCCGACTCGTTCTGGCCGCCGCTCACCACCGTGCACCAGTCCTTCGACGAGGTCGGCCGCCGAGCGGTCGCGAACCTGCTCGCCCAGATCGACGGCGAGCGGGTCAGCGTCGCGGCCGACCTGGTGCCGGTGCGGCTCGTCGAGCGCGCGAGCACGGCGGCGCCGCCGGCGCGCTGACGCGGCGCGCGTTTCGCGCTCACCGACACATCACGTGCGCACACCCCCGTGATCTGTCGCCCAGCACGTGAACTCGCGCACATGCCGGACGGGAGGCCCGCTGCCAGGCCGCCACGGGCCTCCCGTCCGCCGCCGCGACGCCACGGCCCTTTCCGCGAAAGCGACAGAATCGCGCCGAACGTCCGTGGAGAACTGTCGGTTTCGCGGACCTGACCCGGCTAACTGCCGACCACCTGTCGCTTTGGCAACCACATGCCGGACGGGAGGCCCGGTGCCAGGCCGCCACGGGCCTCCCGGCCGCCGCGCGGGCCACGTCACGGGCCCAGCGACAGTCCACGCGCCCGTCACCCCGTGAGGTGTCGCTCACCCCGTGAAGTCGCGCCCGGCTCGCGCCGCCCGCCGCCCCCCCCCCGCAACGAGCAGAGGACGTCGGGCGCGAGCGCCCGACGTCCTCTGTGCTCACTCGACGCCCGCCGTGGCGTGCGCCGAGGCGCCTTGTCAGCCGATCGAGACGGCGGTCCAGGAGACCGGCGGGAGCTCGATCGTGACGGTGTCGCCCTCGCGGCGGACCGACTCGTTCGTGCGGAGCCCCACGCGCGAGGTGTTCTCCAGGTCGTTCACGGCGTGCAGGTCGTCGTCCCAGACGCCCTCGGCGTGGACGTCACCGGTCGCACCGATGCCGGCCAGGTCGATCGTCACCGTGGTCGGCTCGGACGGGTGGCGGTTGATCAGGAAGACCGCGGCCTTGCCGTCCTCGGACACGGTGGCGGCGGAGTCCACGACCGGGACCTCGCCGTGCTTGCCACCGTCGACCGTGTCACCCGAGGCCTTGACCTGCAGCGAGGTGCCCTGCGCCAGGCGCGAGGTGACCGAGAACGGGAAGAAGGTCGTCTGGCGCCAGGCCGGGCCACCGGGCTCGGTCATGATCGGGCCGATCACGTTGACGAGCTGGGCGAGCGAGGCCGAGGCGACGCGGTCGGCGTGGCGGAGCAGCGAGATGAGCAGGCCACCCACGACGACGGCGTCGGCGACGGTGTAGACGTCCTCGAGCAGACGCGGGGCGACGGGCCACTCGTCGAGCGTGAAGGTCTTGGCCTTCGCTTCCCACTTCTTGATCGACCAGACGTTCCACTCGTCGAACGAGATGTCGATGCGCTTGTCGGACTTCTTCTGCGCCTGGACGTGGTCGGCGGCAGTGGTGACCGTCTTGATGAAGTGGTCCATGTTGGCGCCCGAGGCGAGGAACGACGGCAGGTCGTCGTCCTCCTCGTAGTAGGCGTGCGCGGAGATGTAGTCGACGTCGTCGTAGGTGTGCTCGAGGACGGTGCGCTCCCACTCGCCGAACGTCGGCATCGACGCCCCGGAGGAACCGCAGGCGACGAGCTCGAGGTCGGGCTGGATCTGCCGCATGGCCTTGGCGGTCATGGCGGCGAGCTTGCCGTAGTCGTCGGCGTTCTTGTGGCCGAGCTGCCACGGGCCGTCCATCTCGTTGCCGAGGCACCACATCTTGATGGCGAAGGGTTCCTGGCGACCGTTCGAACGACGGTATTCGGACAGTGCGGTCCCGGCGTCGATGTTCGCGTACTCGAGGAGCTCGATCGCCTCCTGCGTGCCGCGGGTGCCGAGGTTCACGGCGAGCATGAGCTCCGAGCCGACCTGGTCGAGCCAGTGCTGGAACTCGTGCAGGCCGACCTCGTTGGTCTCGGTCGAGTGCCAGGCCAGGTCGAGGCGGCGGGGGCGCTGCTCGACGGGGCCGACGCCGTCCTCCCACTTGTACCCGGAGACGAAGTTGCCACCGGGGTAGCGGATGGCGGAGACGCCGAGTTCCTTGACGAGTTCGACGACGTCCTTGCGGAAGCCGTGCTCGTCGGCGGTCTCGTGGGTGGGCTCGTGGATGCCGTCGTAGACGTGGCGGCCGAGGTGCTCGACGAACCCGCCGAACAGGCGACGTCGCACCGGCCCCACGGTGAACGCGGCGTCGAGGACGAGGTGTGTGCGGGGCATGGATCTCCTTCGATCGTGGCAGTGCGGTTCGTGCGGGGAGCGGGTGGGGCCACGGACGGGAACCGAAGCGGGCCGTCACGAAAGTGAGCGCTCACCTGACAGAAACGCTACCGGGTTCCACGCCGTCGCGAAAGGGGTGGCGGATGCCGGGAGCGAGCGCTAATGTGAGCGCTCACGGAGCACCGGAAGGTCGTTCCGTGTCCGGAGCAGCAGTGCTCCGGGTCCGGAGCAGCGATGCTCCGGCGGGAGCACCGACCCTGTTCCCGAGCCCGGCCCATCCCGATGGAGTGATGCCATGCCGATCCCACCCGCAACACCCGCGTCGCGCCTCTCGCGCCGGGGCTTCCTCGCCGCCGGCGCAGCGGCCGCGACGGTCCTGCCGCTCGCCGCCTGCTCGAGCCCCCTCGCCGCCGGCCTCGCCGGTAGCGCACTCAACCCCGAGACCCTCGTCTTCTGGAACCTGTTCGGCGGCGGCGACGGCGTCCGCATGCAGGCCATGGAGGACGGCTACGCGAAGCAGCACGGCGGCTCGAGCGCGCTGCAGGGCACCACGTTCGCGTGGGGCAACCCGTACTACTCGAAGCTGACACTGGCGACCGTCGGGAACAAGCCGCCGGACGTCGCGGTCGCGCACCTGACCCGCGCGAAGCCGCTCTGGGACGGTGACCTGCTCGACCCGATCACGTCCGACGACCTGGCGAGCGTCGGCCTGAGCGCCGCCGACTTCAACCAGAAGGCCTGGGCGGCGCAGAAGACCGACGGCAACAACATCGCGGTCCCGCTCGACACCCACCCCTTCGTCCTCTTCTACAACGTCGACGTCTGCAAGAAGGCCGGCCTGATCGACGGCGACGGCAACCTCGTCGACCTCAACGGCATGGACAACTTCGAGAAGGCCCTCGCCGCGGTCGCCAAGGTCACCGGCGGCACGGCGCTCAACGTCGCGAACGTGGTGCCGGAGACGGCCACCCCGTGGCGCTTCTTCTGGACGATGTACAACCAGCTGAAGGACGCCACCCCGTTCATCAGCGACGGCGGGTCCAAGCTCACCGTCAACGAGGACGCCTACAACGAGGTCACGAGCCGCACCCAGAAGTGGGTGAAGGAGGGCTGGCTGAACAAGGCGCTCGACTACGCCACCGCGCAGTCGCTCATGTTCGACGGCAAGGCCGGCTTCTTCATGCAGGGCGAGTGGGAGATCAGCACCGCGCAGTCGATCAAGGGCCTGAACTTCGGCATGGCGCCGATCCCGCAGCTCTACGACAAGCCGGCGACCCAGGCGGACTCGCACACGTTCGTCCTGCCGAAGAAGGACCGGACGCCGGAGCAGCGCAAGCAGCACATGCTCTTCATCAAGCAGATGCTCGAGCAGAGCCTGACGTGGGCCGAGGGCGGGCACGTGCCGGCCTACATCCCGACGTTCGACAGCGCCGCGTACAAGAAGCTCACGCCGCAGTCGAACTACGCGGCCGCAGCCGAGACCGCCGTGTTCGACGACGCCGCCTGGTACGGCGGGTCGGGTTCGACGTTCGAGGGCACGGTGGGCGCCCAGCTCGCCCTCGTGCAGCAGGGCAGCTCGTCCCCAGCGCAGGCCCTCAGCGCCATCAAGTCGCAGCTCGCGACGTACCTCAACACCCCGAGCCCCCTGTGACCCGGCACGCAACCACCCGGCCGGACCACGCCGGGCAGACGACCCCCGCGATCGCCGTGAACACCGCGCGAAAGGCACGATGACGTGACCACAGCACCTGTCCTCGACCGGCCGACCGACGCGGCCACCGCGCCGCGTCTCCGCCGGAACCGCTCCTACGGCTCCAGCGTGAACCGCGGCCAGGGCCGCAGCGGCTGGCTGTTCCTCGCCCCGTTCGGCCTGTTCTACGTGGCCTTCCTGCTCGGCCCGACGGTCTGGATGATCGTCACGAGCTTCTTCAACACCTCGACCGTCCGCACCGGGCTCGGCAGCTTCGCCGGGTTCGCCAACTACGCCGAGATGCTCGGGCGCAGCGACTTCTGGTCGTCGCTCTGGCACACCCTGCAGTTCACGCTCTACACGACCCCGCCGCTCGTCATCCTGGCGTTCGTGTTCGCCGTTCTGACGAACCGGATGAACCGCGGGCAGTGGTTCTTCCGGCTGGCGTTCTTCCTGCCGTTCATCCTGCCGTCGGCGACGATCTCGCTGATCTGGGTGTTCATCTTCACGCCGAGCACCGGCCTGTGGGCGAGCCTGCAGTCGGCGATCGGCATGACGCCCGGCTCCGGCATGCTGTCGAGCCCGAACACGGCCATGATCGGTGTCGCGATCGCCACCGTGTGGTGGACCCTCGGCTTCAACTTCGTGCTCTACCTGGCCGGTCTGCAGGAGATCCCGCGCGAACTGTACGAGGCCGCCGCCGTCGACGGTGCGTCGAACTGGCAGCAGATCAAGTCGATCACGCTCCCCCTGCTCGGCCGCACGACGACCCTGGTCGTCCTGCTGCAGATCATCGCGAGCCTGAAGATCTTCGACCAGGTCTACCTGATGACGAACGGCGGGCCGGGCATCTCGACCCAGGTCTCGCTGCAGCTCATCACGGGCGTCGGCTTCACCGACAACCGGCTCGGTGCCGCATCGGCCGCGTCGGTCCTCCTGTTCATCGTGATCGTGGCGATCGCGGTCATCCGGCAGCTCGTCGAGCGCGCTGCCGCCAAGCGAGAGATCGGGGCCTGACATGACCGCCACCGAGAGCATCACCACCGGCCGCAAGCTCCGCACCGGCGTCTCGTCCGCCGCTCCGACGAGCGCCGCGAAGATCGGCGTCAGCGGTCGCGGCTTCACGATCGCGTCGGGGATCGTCCTGACGATCTTCGCGATCATCTGGCTCATCCCGAGCGTGTTCGCCCTGAAGACGTCGCTGTCCGACAACGGCGTCGCCGCCCTCGGCGCGAACGCGATCCTGTCGAACTGGAACCCGACGCTGCACTCGTACTCGTCGCTGTTCCAGGCCGGCGACATCTGGAACTGGTACCTCGCCAGCGCCATCACGAGCGTCGTCACGGCGGCACTCACCGTGCTGTTCGCGTCGATGGCGGCGTTCGCGCTGTCGCGGCTGGTGTTCCGTGGCCGCAACATCGCGTTCCTGCTCATCATCCTCGGGATCATGATCCCCACCCAGGTGCTGATCATCCCGATCTTCCAGGAGCTCAACGCGGTCGGCCTGCTCAACACCTACTGGTCGGTGATCTTCCCGCAGGTGCCCGCCGTGATCGCGGTGTTCATCTTCAAGCAGTTCTTCGACGGCATCCCCAAGGAGCTGGAAGAGGCGGCACGCATCGACGGCGCCGGCATCTGGAAGGTCTACTGGTCGGTCATCCTGCCGCTGTCGCGTCCGGTGATCGCGGCCGTGACGATCCTGACCTTCGTCGGGGTGTGGAACAACCTGCTGCTGCCGCTGTTCGTGCTGTCCAACCCGGACCTCATGACGATCCCGGTCGGGCTCGCCACGGTCCAGGGCAGCTTCGGGCAGCGCTACGCCGACATCCAGGCCGGTGCGATCCTCGCGGCGCTGCCGCTGATCATCCTCTACCTGATCTTCCAGCGGCAGATCGTGGAGGGCGTGACGGGCTCGGGCCTCAAGGGCTGACGCCACCCCACCACGGACGGGAGGCCCGGTGCCAGCTGGCACCGGGCCTCCCGTCCGTCCGTTGGTCGCGTCGCGAGCGCGGTGCGGCTGGCGAGAGCGGGCGTACCTGGCGGAACCGGGCGTACCTGGTCGAACCGGGCGTACCTGGGCAGAAGTTCCTTGGTGGTATGCCCGAAAGCACCAGGCATCGCGGGTACCAGGGGAAGGTCCGGGCGTACCTGGCGAGAACGAGCGTACCTGTGCAGAGCGGGCACACCTGGCGGAACCGGGCGTACTCGGTCGGAAGTTCCTTGGTGGTAGGCCCGAAAGCACCAGGCATCGCGCACGCCAAGGGAAGGTCCGGGCGTACCTGGCGAGAACGGGCGTACCTGTGCAGAGCGGGCACACCTGGCGGAACCGGGCGTACTCGGTCGGAAGTTCCTTGGTGGTAGGCCCGAAAGCACCAGGCATCGCGCACGCCAAGGGAAGGACCGGGCGCACCTGGCAGAACCGGGCATACCTGGCGGGAACGGGCATACCTGGTCGGAAGTTCCGTGGTGGTACGCCCGGAAGCACCAGGCATCGCGCGCGCAAGGGGAAGGATCGGGCGTACCTGGCAGAACCGGGCGTACCTGGCGGGAACGGGCATGCCTGGCAGGCACGCGCGGGTCAGGCGGGGACGGAAACCTTCGTCTCGTGCTTCCAGAACCCGGAGAACGTGATGCGCGACTTCGGCAGGCCCGCACGGTGCAGGTGGCGGCGGCCCTCCGTTGCGAGTCTTGACTCCCCCACGACGAACGCGTAGCCCTGATCGTCGGACGGCACGTGCCGCTGCAGTTCGGCGAGGGCGCCACTGCCGGGGACGGCGCCCGGCTGCCGGACGATCCACGTCACCTGCACGCCGGTGGGGGCGTCGAGGTCACGGATGTCGGCGGGGGTCGGGACCTCTTGGATGATGCGGCCGACGGTGTCGCGGGGCAACGACGCGGCGATGCCGACGACGCCGGGCAGGCCGGTCTCCTCGGCGGCGACGACGACCTCGCTGGTGCCGGCGGGGACGTCGAAGATGCAGCCCTGGTCGAGCATCGCGAGCTCTTCGCCGGGGCGGGCGGAGCAGGCCCAGATCGCGGCACGGCCCTCGAGCTGACCGCGGTGGTCCAGGTGCACGACGAAGTCGATGTCGAGCTCGGCGGTGCCGTCGGCGAGCAGCCGGTACGCGGCGACGGTGTAGTTCGCGCAGTGGGGACGGATGTCCTCGGGGATGCCGAGGAACGTCGGCCACCACTTCTTGCCGTCCAGGTCGGGCATCCGGAAGGCGTCCTGGTCAGGGCGTCGGACGAACAGGCGGAACCAGTGGTCGAAACCGAGGTAGCCGAACTCGTGCAGGTCATCGCCGGTGACGGTGACGCGCTGCATCGAGGGGGTCACCCGCTGGGTCCGGAGGACACGGGCGCGGAAGAGCCGGGGGTTCGTCGGCAGGAGCCGCGGGGTCTTCGCCATGAGGCAAGGCTAACCTAAGATGACTTCCGTGCCAGCCCCCAATCCCGTTCTGGCTTCCGGTCCGGAGGCCCCCGAACCCGTCGCGTCCAGCACCCGAGACGGCGACGCGTCCCGCGCCCTCGGTGTGCACCGGACCGCGATGCGGCGACGGACCGCGGTCGTCATCGGCCTCGTCGTCGCCCTGGTGCTCGTCGCCGTGGCGAGCATGCTGCTCGGCAGCAACCGCATCGGTGTCGCCGAGGTGTGGGCGGGGCTCACGCGCTCCGGATCGAGCACCGACGAGGCAATCGTGTGGGGGTCCCGCATCCCGCGCACGCTCATCGGTGCTGCGGTCGGGGCAGCCCTCGGCATCGCCGGGCTGCTCATGCAGGGACACACCCGCAACCCACTCGCCGACCCCGGCCTGTTCGGCGTCTCGTCTGGTGCCGGACTCGCGGTGGTGCTCGGCGTCTACGTGTTCGGGGTGACGAGCACGAGCGCGACCGTGTGGTTCGCCCTGGTCGGGGCCCTGGTCGCCAGCGTCGTCGTCTTCTCGGTCACCATCGCCGGCAGCGGCACCGCCAGTCCGGTGCCGCTCGCCCTCGCCGGGGCCGCGGTCTCGGCGCTGCTCGCCGCCCTGACCTCCTTCGTCGTGCTGACCGACCAGGCCTCGCTCGACGCGTACCGGCTCTGGGTCGTCGGGTCCCTCGCGGCACGGCAGCTCGACATCCTCGGGGCGGTGTGGCCGTTCCTGGTCGCCGGGCTCGTGCTCGCGGTGCTGAACGTCCGCGCCCTGGACGCCCTCGGGCTCGGGTCCGAACTGGCGAAGGGGCTCGGCGAGAACGTGCTCGTCGCCCGGCTCGTCGGCCTGGGCGGGATCACGCTGCTCGCCGCCGGGGCAACCGCTGCTGCCGGCCCGATCGGCTTCGTCGGCCTGACGGTGCCGCACGTCGCCCGCGCGCTCGTCGGCACCGGACACCGCTGGACCCTGCCGGTCTCCGGTCTGGTCGGCGCCGCCCTCGTGCTGCTCGCCGACGTCATCGGTCGTTTGATCGGCGGGTTCTCCGAGGTCGAGGTCGGCATCGTGCTCGCCGTCATTGGTGGCCCCGTGTTCGTCGCGGTGGCCCGTCGCCGATCGCTGGTGTCGCTGTGAGCGGGGCAGCGGTGCGCAGCACCGGCAGCACGCCCGGCAGCACGCCCGGAAGCACGCCCAGCAGCACGCCCGAGACCACCACGCCCGGCACGCCCGCCTCGGCTGCACGAACCCCCGGCCGCGCCGGCATCCGCATCGGCCCCGTCGGCCTCGCCTGGCGCCCCCGGGTGTTCTGGTACACGGTCGGGTCGATCGCCACCGTCCTGGTGCTCATCGTCCTCGGGACGGCGGTCGGCTCGACGTGGATCGCCCCCGGGGTCGTCATCCGGTCCCTGCTCGGCCTGGAGTCCGGGCCGGACGCCTTCATCATCACCACCCTGCGCCTGCCCCGCGTCCTCACCGGCGCACTCGTCGGCCTGACGCTCGGGGTGGCCGGCGCGCTCACCCAGACCTTCACCCGCAACCCCCTCGGTACCCCGGACATCATCGGTGTCACGGCGGGCGCGAGCGTCGGTGCGGTCGCGGCCATCGTGCTCGGCGGCGGGACGTACTCGGTGTCGTCCCTGGTGCTCGGCGGCGGGATCCCGGTGGCGGCCACGATCGGCGCCCTGGTCGCTGCGGTCCTGGTGTACGGCCTGGGATGGCGCGGCGGCGTGCAGAGCTACCGGCTCGTGCTGGTCGGCATCGGCGTGAGCGCGACCCTCGACGCGGTGACGAGCTACCTGCTCGTCCGCGCGAAGATCACCGTCGCCACCGCGGCGTCCCAGTGGCTCGTCGGCAGCCTGTCGAGCACCTCGTGGGAGAGCGTCTGGCCGCTGCTCGTGGTGGCGGTCGTCGCGGTGCCGATCGCGCTCGCGACGAGTGCTGCCCTCGGCATCGGGCAGCTCGGCGACGAGGTCGCGACGGGCGTCGGACTCGGCGTCCAGCGGCACCGGCTGCTCGTCATCGCGCTCGCGGTCGTGCTCACCGCCGCCGCCGTGGCCGCCGCGGGACCGGTCGGCTTCGTCGCGTTCGTCGTGCCGCAGGTCGGGCTCCGGCTCGCCGGGACGAACCGGCCGCCGCTGCTGCTCGCCGGTGCCCTCGGCGCCGTGCTCGTGCTCGCCGCCGACCTGCTGTCGCGTTCCGCGTTCCCGTGGCAGGTGCCGGTCGGCATCATCACCACCGTGATCGGTGCGCCGTACCTGATCTGGCTCCTCATCCGTCACCGCAAGGAGATGTCCCGATGACAACAGCGCACCCGCAAGACAGCGTGCTCGAAGCCACGGGCCTCTCCGTCGGCTACGACCGCCAGCCCGTGCTGCGCGACCTGGACCTGCGCATCGAACGCGGCACCGTCACGACGTTCCTCGGCGCGAACGGCTGCGGCAAGTCGACCCTGCTCAAGGCGTTCGGCCGCGTGCTCAAGCCGCAGGCCGGCGAGGTCATGCTCGACGGCACCCCGATCCGCAGGGAGCCGAACCGCCAGGTCGCCCGCAAGCTCGCGATCCTGCCGCAGTCCCCCGTCGCCCCCGCGGGCACCAGCGTGCTCGACCTCGTGATGCGCGGCCGGAACCCGCACCAGTCGTGGGCGAAGCCGTGGACCGCCGAGGACGCCGCCGTCGCCGAAGCGGCCATCGCCGCCACCGGCCTGACCGAGGTCGCGCACCGCGACGTCACGAGCCTGTCCGGCGGGCAGCGCCAGCGTGCCTGGATCGCCATGGTCGTCGCGCAGCAGGCCCAAACGCTCCTGCTCGACGAGCCGACCACCTACCTCGACCTCGCGCACCAGCTCGAGGTCCTGCGGCTCGTCCGGCGGCTGAACCGCGAGCAGGGGTCGACGATCGTGATGGTGCTGCACGACCTGTCGCTCGCGGCGCGGTACTCCGACCGGCTCGTGGTGCTGCACGACGGCGGGGTCGTGGCCGACGGCACCCCCCACGACGTCCTCACCCCGGCACTGCTCGAGCACGCGTTCGGTCTGCACGCCCGGGTGTTCCCCGACCCGGTGACCGGTGCGCCGATGATCGTGCCCGAGGCGGACGAGCACGACCCCGTCCCGAGCGCCCCGACGGAGCACACAGCCCCGGGCGCCCGGACCGAGCACACCGTCCCGACGAAAACCGAAGACGTGCTGGCGAGTACCGCGAACTTAGGTTAGCCTCTCCTAACGTGAAGACCTCCCGACGTGGCCACCTGCGCGCCGCCCTCCTGACCTCCGTGACCGTCTCGGCACTCCTCCTGACCGGCTGCTCGAGCACCGGCAACTCGAACGACTCCGACTCCGACGGCGGCACCGCCGCGTCGAAGGCATGGTCGTACGAGGACGCCACGGGCGCCACCGTGAAGGTCGACCACACGCCGAAGCGCGTCGTCGTGCTGAACGACATCGCCCTGTCGTTCATCGAGTACGGCCTGAAGCCCGTCGGCACCTTCGGGCAGCTGACGATGGCGAAGGACGCCCGGTTCAAGGGCCTCGACACCGACGGCATCACGCAGCTCGGCACCGCCTACGGCGACATCGACCTCGAGCAGCTCGCCGCGCTCAAGCCCGACCTCGTCGTCACGTCGGTCTACCCGACCGACGCCAAGGGCACGCTCGACACGAAGCAGCCCGGCTACGGCTTCAAGGACAAGCCGCAGGAGAAGCAGATCGAGGCCATCGCGCCGGTCGTCCAGGTGAAGTGGGGTGGCAAGGGCGAGGACGTCATCGAGAAGATCGCGGAACTGTCCGAGTCCCTCGGCGCGAAGGAGTCGACGGTCGACGCCGCCGAGAAGCGCTTCGACACCGCGGCCGACGAGCTCGAGAAGGTCTCGAAGGAGAAGGACCTGTCGGTCGTCTCGATGTACGCCGACGGTGACGGCGCGTACGTCACCCGCCCGACCGACGAGCCGTCGCTGCAGATGTACGCGTCGTACGGGGTCGACTTCGTCAACCCGAAGCCCGAGGGCTTCTACTGGGGCATCTACTCGTGGGAGAACGCCGGCCAGATCACCGGTGACGTGCTGCTGCTGTCGCAGCAGGGCTACCAGGTCGCCGACCTCGAGAAGCAGCCGACCTTCGCCGACAACGCCGCGCTCGAGGCGGGCCAGGTCCACAGCTGGACGTTCCCGGCCCTGGACTACGCGTCGCAGGCCGACTACATGACCAAGCTCGCGGGCTGGCTCGAGGACAGCAAGAAGCTGTCGTAGGACGCAACCGAGAACCGGCCTGGAGGCGCGGTGCCAGCTGGCACCGCGCCTCCAGGCCGTTGGTGGTTGCGTTCCGGGCCGTCAGCCGACCGGCAACGCCGCGTTCACCGCCGTCTGCGCGTCGCGCCAGACGGCCGCGCGCGACCCCGCGTAGGTGCCGCCCTGACCGTTGGAGAACGACCGCAGGTTGTGCTTCGCGCCGTCCGTGTTGCCCTGCCAGTAGGCGGTGACGGCACGCGAGGTCCCGCCCACCAGCCACACCTGGTCGGCCGCGTCCGTGGTGCCGGTCTTGCCGAACAGGGTCGCGCCGTCGGGGGTCTGCCCGCCGCTCGCCGTGCCGCCGCGGAACGCGCCCTGCATGACGTCGAACGCGGTGGCCGCGGTCTGCGGCGACACCGCCTGCGTGCAGGTGCGGGGTTGTCCGCCGAGTTCCTCACCGTCGGGGGCGACGACCTGGTCGATCACGACGGGTGCACAGAACCGCCCGCCGTTCGCGATGCCGGCGTAGGCCGACGCCATCGTCAGCGGGGCGATGCTCTCGGTGCCGAGCAGGGACCCCGGGTTCCAGGGCAGCTCGCCACCGGTCGCCAGGTGCACGCCCAGCCGCTCGGCCACGTCGCGGATGTCGCACAGGTCGAGCTGTTCGGCCATCGACTGGTACGCCGCGTTCACGGACTGCGCCGTCGCCGACCGGACCGAGTACGGACCACGCTGCCCGGGTGAGTCGTTCTTCGGCTGCCAGAACGCCGAGGCGGGTCCACCGCAGGCGGTCCACTCGCTGTGCGGGTGCGGTGTGCCGTCGACGACGGTGTCCGGGCTGCGGCCGGCCTCGATCCACGCCAGCAGGGTGAACATCTTGTAGGTCGACCCGGTCTGGAACCCCGTCGAGCTGCCGTCCGCCTGGTCGGTGGCGTAGTTCAGCGAGGTCGCGGTGCGGGGCGCGTCGGACGACCGGTCGTGGTCGGTGTTCTGTGCCATCGTCAGCACACGGCCAGTCCCGGCCTCGACCGTGTTGAACGTGGCCCCCAGCGCCAGCCGCGTCTCGGTCTTCGGGTCGTACTGGTCGAGCAGCCGCTTCTGTTCCGCGTTCAGGTCGAGGTCGAGCGTGGTCTGGATCCGGTACCCGCCGGTGCGCCAGGCGTCCGCCCGCTGCTGCTTCGTCGCGCCGAGCTGCGGGAGCCGCTGGGCGATGGTCTCCGCGTGGTCACAGAAGAACTCCGCGCCCACCTCGACCGCTTCGCACCCCTGCTGCGGTGCCGTCAGGTGGACGGAGTCGGCGACGCGGGACAGCCGAGCCGTGCGGTACTCCTCGGTCGACAGGTGCCCCTGCTCGTGCATCGACCGCAGGATCAGGTTCCGCCGCGCGGCGTTGTCGCGGTGGTGGTCCGGCGTCGACAGGTCCCGTCGCTCCGGCCACTGCACGATCGCGATGAGGGACGCCGCCTCGGCCGGGGTCAGGTCGGTCGCCGGCTTGCCGTAGTAGTGCTGCGCCGCCGACTGCACCCCGTAGGTCTGGTCGCCGAAGTAGGCGATGTTCAGGTACGCCGCCAGGATCTGCTGCTTCGTGTACTGCTTCGCCAGGCTGATCGCGAGCTTCATCTCGGCGAGCTTGCGCTGCGGTGTCCGCCGGGTCGCGTCCTCGTACGCGGCCTCGCGCTCCTCGGCCGTGGGCAGTTCGCTCGCCTGCTGCATCTTGATGTTCCGCACGAGCTGCATCGTCAGGGTCGAACCACCCGACCCGCCCTCGGTCCCGGACGTGGCGACGCTCACGAGCGACCGGACAACGGACGTCGCGTCGACACCGCCGGTCTCGTAGAACCGCTTGTCCTCGCCGTCCACCGCGGCGTGCTCCAGGTGGTCGCTGATCTGGTCGAGCGTGAGCTCCTGCCGGTCCTGGTCCCACACGTTCGCCAGGTGCACCGGCTCGCCGCCGCGGTACGCCCAGATCTGGTTCCGCTGCGGCAGCTGCCCGATCTCGATGTCCTCCGGCAGCGACTCGAACACCCCGATCGCCGAGGTCGTGCCGACGCCGGCGACCGCGATCACCGGAGTCACCCCGACGCTCACCAGCAGCCCGGCGAGCACACTGCCACCCACGAAGCCGAGCGCGGCTCCCCCTGCACGTCGCATCGTCATGTCGTCCGTTCCCCCTCGGTCGCACCGTCTTCGGCGCGGTCCGGAGAGGCTCGCAGTCCTGCTCGGGCGGTCGCCGTGACTTCCCCGCGGAACACCGTCGTGTCCGCTGGGAAAGTGCCGGTGCGATCCGCTCCCAGCCGCCGCGCTACGATCCGGGCATGACCCCGATCGCGCCACGTGTGCTGCACATCCTCTGCACGGCGTTCCTCGTCGTGGCGTTCCTGGCATCGTTCGTCGGTGGGTACGCGAACGCGAACGACTCCGGCGAGGGCGGCGCGAACATCGGTGCCGGGGCGCTGATGTTCTTCGGTGCACTCGCCGGCGTGGTCGGCATCGGGCTCGGCATCGCGGCGCTCGTCTCCGGCCTCGTCGCCGCCCGGCGCAGCGCGGCCTGACCACCGGTCGCGCGCCGTTCCGAGCACCACGGTCGCGGTGGTGGCGGGATCGCCAGGACCGGAGGATCATCGGCCCATGGAGTACTCGACGGCGATGCTCACCGAGGAGACGTGGCCCGACTTCGCCGCGCTCGTGACCCGCAGCAACGGTGTGTGGGGCGGGTGCTGGTGCATCGGTTTCCACCCGGACGGCCCACGCGGGACGCCCGACCCGACAGTGTCCCACCAGGAGGCGAAGCACCGCCACGTGCGGAACGGCACGAACCACCAGGTGCTCGTCTACGCCGACGGCACGGCGGTCGGCTGGTGCCAGTTCGGGCGGCCGGTCGAGCTGCCGACGATCCTGAACCCCGGTGCGTACGCCCGGGACGCCTCGACGCCGCCGGACTGGCGGATCGGCTGCGTGTTCGTGGAGTCCCGACACCGCGGTCAGGGGGTCGCACGCGCTGCGGTCACGACCGCACTCGACCAGATCCGGCGGGACGGCGGCGGGACCGTCGAGGCCTACCCGGAGCAGACGGTCGAGCGGAAGCCGCAGCGCGGTGCCTACCTGCACACCGGGCCGGAAGAACTGTTCACGCAGTTCGGGTTCGTGCGCGACCGCCGCATCGCCAAGTGGCGGTGGGTGATGCGCACGACGGTGTGACCGGCGTACCCGCTCGACGCCGCACTGCCAGCCCGTCGCGCGTACCGTGGGAACCGTGACACGCACCGCTCCGGTACGACCGCACCGCCTCGCCCTCATCGGCGCCGCCGTGGCCCTGGTGATCGGGGTCGGACTGCTCTTCACCCCCTGGGACGGGCCGGTCGTCGTGCTCGCCTGGGCGCTCATCGTCGCCGCGGTCGTCCTCGGCGCCGTCACGCTGTTCCTGGTGCGGGCTCCCCGCAGCTAGGCCGCGCACACCCGCCGGCGCGACCGTCGGTCAGCCGCGCCGCCGCGCGCCCGCGGAGCGTGGCGGGTTCGCGCGCAGGTGCTCCGCCGCTCCCCCGAGGATCCGCGCCAGGTCGTCGACGTCCGCGTCCGACATCGACGCGAACAGCAGGGTGTGCAGCGCCTCGATGTGTCCGGGGAAGACCGCGGCGAGGACGTCACGACCGGCCCGGGTGATCGTCACGACCGTGCTGCGTTCGTCGTCGGGCGAGGGCCCACGGGTGACCAGCCCGCGCTGCTCGAGCAGTTGCGCCTGGTAGGTCAGCCCGCTGCGGCTGTAGACGACCCCGTCGGCGAGGTCGGTCATGCGCTGCCGCCCGCCCGGAGCGTCACCGAGCCGGGCGAGCAGCTGGAACTGCACGTAGCTCAGGCCGCCCACGTCGCGCAGCTGCCGCTCGACCGCGTGGCGCAGCAGGCTGCTCACCTCGGTGAAGGCGAAGTACGCCCCGAGCTGCGTCGGGGTCAGGGAGTTCGGCGCATCGGTCACGAGATCCATCCTACCTGTTGCTTCGAGTTCGAAGCAGTGCTAGCGTCACCGTCAGTTGCTTCGAACTCGAAGCACACGAGCAACACCGACGAAGGGCACGATCATGCGGGCAGTACGGTTCCACGAGGTCGGCGGTCCCGAGGTGCTCCGCACCGAGGACGTCGAGCAGCCCACCCCGGCCGCCGGGCAGGTGCGACTCCGCGTCGCCGCCTCGGCGTTCAACGCGGCGGACAACGGGATGCGGGGCGGGTTCCTGCCGATCCCGGTCCAGCTGCCGCACGTTCCCGGCTACGACGTGTCCGGCACCGTCGACGCGCTCGGCGACGGCGTCGAGGGGATCGCGATCGGGGACGCGGTCGTCACGTTCCTGCCGATGGACCTCGACGGCGGGGCGGCCGAGTACGTCATCGCCCCGGCGGACGCGGTGGTCGCCGCACCGACGAGCATCCCGCTGGCCGACGCGGCGGCGCTGCCCTCCGTGGCACTCACCGCGTGGCAGGCACTGTTCGACGACGGGCGGCTCGAGGCAGGCCAACGCCTGCTGGTCGTGGGAGCCGGCGGCGTGGTGGGCAAGTACGCGATCCAGCTCGCCGTCCGCGCCGGGGTCCACGTGATCGCGACGGCGAGCCCGCGCAGCATCGAGGCCGTCCGGGCAGCCGGCGCCCACGAGGTCATCGACCACACCACGACCGACGTCCGTGCCGCCGTGACGGAGCCGGTCGACGTGCTGCTCAACCTCGCCCCGATCGACCCGCAGGACTTCGCGGCACTCGTCGACGCCGTGCGTGACGGCGGCGCGGTCGTCAGCACCACGGCGTTCATGGCCACGCCGGACGACGAGTCCCGCGGGGTCCGGGCGGCGACGGTGTTCGTCCTGCGCAACCGCGAACGCCTGGCGGAGCTGGTGTCCCTGGTCGACGCCGGGGCGCTCAGGGTCGAGGTCACCCGGCGCATCCCGCTGACCGAACTGCCGTCCCTGCACGCCGAGGCGGCCGCCGGACGGATCAGCGGCAAGGTCGTGGTCCTGGTCGGGTGACGGCCGTGGGACCCCGCCGCACCAGCACCACCCGCAGCAGCGCCGGATACGCTCGGCGCATGACGGACCAGGGGTGGCACGAGGACGTGCTCGGAGCACCGTACGAGCGGCTCGAACTGCCGCTCGGCACCGACTCCGAGGGACCCGTCGTCGCCACCCTGGTCCGCCGCCGGCACACCCCGACGGACCTGCTGCTGCACGGTCGCGGGCCCCTGCACGGGGTCGACGTGCTCTACGTGCACGGCTGGTCGGACTACTTCTTCCAGGTGGAGCTCGCCGAACGCCTCGAGCGGCTCGGTGCCCGGTTCCACGCGCTGGACCTGCGGAAGTACGGTCGGAGCCTGCGTCCGTACCAGACCCCGGGCATGGTCGACGACCTGGCGGTGTACGACGAGGACATCGCCGCAGCGCTCGACGCGATCTCGGCCGAGCACCCCGGCTCGGACCGGCGCCGACTCGTCCCGATGGGCCACTCCACCGGCGGCCTGACCCTGTCGCTCTGGGCTGCTCGGCACCCGGAGCTCGTGCACGGCCTCGTGCTGAACAGCCCGTGGCTCGAGTTCCAGGCCACCGCGGTCGGCCGGGCCATCGTCGCACCGGTCATCAAGCTCGGTGCCCGTCGGAACCCCCTCGCGCCGATGCCCGCCGTCGACCCCGGCTTCTACACCCGCACCGTCTCGGCCGAGGGCGAGGGGTCGTGGACCTACGAGCAGAAGTGGCGGCCGGAGCGCGGCTTCCCCCTGCACCCCGGGTGGCTCGCCGCGGTGTTCGACGGCCAGGCACAGGTCGAGAAGGGCCTCGGCATCGGGGTCCCGACCCTGGTGATGCTGAGCGACAAGAGCATGCTCCAGCCGCGGTGGGACCCGGGCATGGCGCGGGCCGACGTCGCCCTGAACGTCGACACGGTGGCGCACCGCTCGCTCTCCCTCGGCGAGGAGGTCACGGTCCGCCGACTCGAAGGCGCCCTGCACGACGTCGTGCTGTCCGCGCCGGAGGTGCGGGAACGGGCGTACGACGCGATCGGGCGCTGGGCGAGCACACTCCGGTAGTCCCGCGACGACAGTCCCGCGACGCTGGCGACTCAGTCGGACAGCCCGGCAACCGCGGTGCGGGTCGCCGCGGCGACGAGCTCGTCAGACGGCTCCGCCCCGGGATCAGCGCGGCTCGTCATGACCACGAGCACGACGGGGTCGCGCCCCGGCGGCGTCACGACCGCGATGTCGTTCCGCACCCCGTAGGACGCCGTGCCGGTCTTGTCGGCCACCCGCCACGACGGGTCCACCCCGGCACGGATCGTCGCGTCCCCGGTCGTGTTGCCGAGCATCGCCTCGCGCAGCACCCGACGGCCGGCAGCGTCGAGGGCGTCCCCGAGCAGCACCGTCCGGAGGTCCGCAGCGAACCGCTCCGGCGTCGTCGTGTCCCGCCGGTCACCCGGGATCGCCTGGTTCAGGTCGGGTTCGACCCGGTCGACGCTCGTCGTCCGGTCCCCGATGCCGCGCAGCCACCGCTCGACGGCGTCCGGCCCGCCGAGCCGTTCCACCAGCAGGTTCGCCGCGGTGTTGTCGCTGGAGCGGAGCGCCGCGTCGACGAGCTCGCGCACCGTCATCCCGGTGTCGACGTGCTCGCTCGTCACGGGCGCGTACTCGAGCAGGTCGCCTCGGTCGTAGTGCACGACGGTCGCCAGGTCGGCGTCGGACGAGGCGCCGAGGACCGCGGCCGCGATGAACACCTTGATCGTCGACGCGAACGCGAACCGCTCCCCCGCGCGGTGCGCGATCTTCCGACCGCTCCCGGTGTCGATCGCGGCGACCCCGAGCCGTGCGTCGGACCGCCGTTCCAGCGCCGCGAAGGCCCGCGCGGTGGCGGGGTCGGTCGCCGGCGCCACCGAAGCCGACCCAGACGCAGACGCTGACGTGGACGACGTCGGCCCGGTCGTCGCACCACCCGGGCCACCGGAGCACCCCACCAGCCCGACCAGCACCAGCACCGTCAGGGCCGCGGCCGTCGTCCTCGTCCCACCTCGCACGCCCCGAGCCTGCCCGACGACCGTGCAACTACCCTGGGCGGCATGCCAGCTCCCGCCGTCCGCCTCACCCGCCTGGACCCCACCGGCGCCGACCGCCAGGAGTTGCTCGCGTTCCTGACGTCCGAGGAGTTCCCGTTCCACGTCCGACGGCGCATCAGCGCGGCCGACGCGGCGAGCGCCGTCGACTCCGGCGCCTACCGCGACGACGAGCACGACACCTCCTGGCTCGACCACGACGAGCACGGGCGGATCGGACTGGTCCGTCTCGAGGACCTGGCGGACCCCGTCCCCCTGTTCGACCTGCGCCTGGCCGGTCGCTTCCGGGGTCGGGGCCTCGGCGTCCCCGCCCTGCTTGCGGTGACCGACCACGTGTTCACGACGATGCCGGCGATCACGCGCTTCGAGGGCCAGACCCGCGAGGACAACACCGCCATGCGCCGGGTCTTCGTCCGTGCCGGCTGGGTGCAGGAGGCCCACTACCGCGAGGCGTGGCCCGTCGACGGCGGCCCGGCCGTCGGGTCGGTCGGCTACGGCGTGCTGCGCCGCGACTGGGAGACGGGCGAGACCACTCCGGTGCCGTGGGACGACGTCGCGCGGTGAGCGGCTGACGGTTCTGGTTCACGATCCTCGGGGTTCGCGAACCGGAACCGTCATCGCGCGGACACGAACCGCCGTCCCGCGCCCGTCTCGTGGGGCAGCAGGCGGACGGGAGGCCCGTGGCGGCGCCGCCACGCGCCTCCCGTCCGGAGGTCGGTCGCGTCTCAGGACCGTGACAGGCGCTCCACGGTGGCGTGCGCGCCGTCCGCGATGAGCCCGTCCAGGGCGTCGCGGTACGCGGCGACGAACCGTTCGTCGTCGACCAGGTCGCCGAAGACCTGGCGGTTCGCGATGAAGGCGAGGCGGTCGTCGCGCTGGGTCAGGGCGATGCGGTGCAGGGGTTCGGCGAGCCGGTCGACGATCTCGATGGGTTCACCGGACTCGTCGGTGCCCTCGTCGTAGCGGGCCCAGGACGCGACGATGCCGGCGGACAGCGTGACAGGTCGGCCGGCGGCCAGGTTCTCGCGCACGACGGGGAGCAGCCACTTCGGGATCCGGTCGCTCGACTCGGCGCAGAGCCGGGCGAGGGTGTCGCGCACCTCGGGGTTCTGGAAGCGCTCGATCAGGGTCGACTTGTAGTCCTCCAGGTCGATGCCGGGCACCGGGTGCAGCGTCGGCGTGCCCTCGTCGTCCATGTAGCGGCGCAGGAAGGTCGCGATCGCCGGGTCCTGCGTGGCCTCGTGCGCGTAGCGGTACCCGGACAGGTAGCCGAAGTAGCAGAGCCCCTGGTGGCTGGCGTTGAGGAGCCGGAGCTTCATGAGTTCGTACGGCTCGACGTCGTCGACGAGCTGGACGTCGACGTCCTCGTAGGGCGGTCGGCCGGCGGGGTGGTCGTCCTCGAGCACCCACTGGAAGAACGGTTCGGCGACGACGGGCCAGGCGTCGTCGATGCCGAGCTCGTCGCGGACCCAGGCGCGGTCCTCGTCGGCGGTGACCGGGGTGATGCGGTCGA
The DNA here is from genome assembly GCF_003234485.1 of Curtobacterium sp. MCLR17_034. Lineage (NCBI taxonomy): Bacteria > Bacillati > Actinomycetota > Actinomycetes > Micrococcales > Microbacteriaceae > Curtobacterium > Curtobacterium sp. MCLR17_034. Next base: position 16,751 of record NZ_QKTH01000020.1, on the reverse strand, counting down.
CCATCGAGTTCGGGAACGCCACGTGCTCGTCCATCCAGTCCGCGAAGGCCGGGTCCTGCAGCCGGGCGTAGGCGGTGAACATCGACCGGGCGACGTGCCCGTTGCCCTGGATGTTGTCGCAGGACATCACGGTGAACGGGTCGAGGCCGCGGTCCCGTCGGCGGCGCAGTGCCTCGACCACCAGGCCGAACACCGTGCGGGGCGGGCCGTCACCGCGCAGGTCGGCCGCGACGACGGGCTCGTCGGCGACGAACTCGCCGGTGACGTGGTCGAAGTTGTAGCCGCCCTCGGTGATGGTCAGGCTGACGATCCTGGTGTCCGGGTGCGCCATCTTCTCGACGACCGCGTCCGGGTCGTCGACGGCGAGCAGGTACTCGACGATGCTGCCGACGACGCGTGACTCACGGGTGCCGTCCGGGTGCTTGAGGACGAGCGTGTACAGGCCGCCCTGCTCGGCCATCGCGGTCGCCATCCGACGGTCCTGCTCGAGCACGCCGACGCCGCAGATGCCGTACTCGCGGGCTTCGCCTCGCTGCAGGAGCCGGTCGATCACCATCGCCTGGTGCGCACGGTGGAACCCGCCGACGCCGAAGTGGACGATGCCGGCGGTGATGCCGTCGCGGTCGTAGGTGGGCACGGCGACACCGCTCGCGGCGATCTCGTCGAGGGTCTCCGGGGACAGGCGGACGGGCATCGGTACTCCTTCGTACGGTGGCGGATCCGCGGGCGGTGACGCAGCGGTTCGTCCAGCCAGTCTGGCACCCTGTACCTCCGACTGAACAGCGGTGCAGCACAGACGTTCTGCACCGGGGGACGAACCTGGGGATGCACTCAACCTCGTTGCACCGAGTGCATCGATGCACCTAGTGTTCGATCTCGTGACCATCGCGACCGACCGCCGTGCTGCCCTCAAGGCGAAGCACCGTGCGGCGATCCTGCAGGCCGCTCGCGACCTGATCGACGAGCGTGGCGGCCGCGACTTCAGCGTGGACGACCTCGCCGCCCGGGCCGACATCGCGCGGCGCACCGTGTTCAACCACTTCGCCTCGCTCGACGAGGTCCTGCTGGCCGTGTGCGAGCAGGAGCTGTCCGTCATCATCGACCGGTTCCTCGCCGACATGGCCCGGACACCGGTGGGCGACGGCAGCCGGGCGTCGATGTTCGACGAGCTCGAGTCCGCCGCCCGCGGTGCCGACCTGGCTCCGGCGATCGCCAGCATGTACCGGATCCTCGGCGACCCCGGCAAGGACGACCCGAAGGCCGCGGTCCTGACCCAGACGGCGTTCTCGCGGGTGACCGAACGACTCCGGCACGAGGTCGCCCGGCGCTACCCGGCCGCCGACCCCCTGGACGCCGCACTGCTCGTCGAGTCGCTCATGAGCGGCATCGTCGTGATCGCGGAGCACTGGCTGGCGACGTCCGGCCCCGAGCTCGACCAGCCGGCGCTCGACGCGTGGGACGACCTGCTCGCACGACTCGTGCACAGCGTCCGCAGCGGCTACATGGCCGACGACTGACACCGCTCCACCTCCTCATCCCCCAGGGGTCCACCGGCGCACCCCGCACCACCAGCACCTGACACGAAAGGACCGCAGGCAACCGCATGGCCGGTCTCCTCTACCGTCTCGGACGGTTCTCCGCACGACGCCACTGGCTCGTGATCATCACCTGGGTCGTGATCATGGCCGTCGCGGGCGTCACGTACACGCTCTTCGCCGGCACCATCTCGTCGTCGATCACGATCCCGAACACCAAGACCAGTCAGGTGCAGGACCAGCTCGCCGACAAGTTCCCGTCGGCGAACGGCGGCAACGGCACGATCGTCTTCGAGACGAAGGACGGCAAGGCGTTCTCGTCGTCGCAGCAGTCCGAGATCGACGACTTCCTGACCAGCCTCGAGAAGCTCGACGGCGTCAAGGGCACGACGAGCGGCTTCGACACCCAGCAGCAGCTCGACGACCAGCGGCAGAAGATCGTCGACGGCCGTGACCAGATCGAGTCCGGTCGCGCGAAGATCGAGACCGGCCAGGACCAGCTCGACGCCCAGAAGGCGCAGCTCGAGTCCGGCAAGCAGAAGATCGAGGACGCCCAGGCGCAGCTCGACGCGCAGAAGGCCCAGGCGCAGGCAGCCGGTGGCGCAGCCGTCCCCGCCGCACAGGCGCAGGCAGCGGCCGCCCAGCTCCAGCAGGCGCAGGCGCAGATCGACGCCCAGCAGGCCCAGATCGACGCCGGTGAGCAGCAGATCGCCGACGCCCAGAAGACGATCGACACGAACAAGCAGAAGCTCGACGACAACGAGCAGGAGCTCGAACAGGGCTCGGACCTGCTCGACCTGTCGAAGGACATCCGCTTCGTGTCGGACAACGGCAGCGCCGCGATCGGCACCGTGCAGTTCACGAAGTCGACCTACGAGGTCCCCGCGGACACGAAGACCGCCATCGCGGACGACGCCGAGTCGGCCGACATCCAGGGCGTCAACGTGTACGTCTCGAACGACATCGCACAGGGTGTGCCGTCGATCCTCGGCCCGGGTGAGATCGGCGGTGTCATCATCGCCGCGATCGTGCTGCTCCTGATGCTCCGCACGGTCATCGGCGCCGCGGTCCCGCTCGTCAGCGCCGTGCTCGGCGTCGGCGTCGCCTCGCTCACCGCTCTGTCGTTCTCGAGCGTCGTCGAGTTCATCTCGGTCACGCCGGTCCTGGGGGTGATGCTGGGCCTGGCGGTCGGCATCGACTACTCGCTGTTCATCCTGAACCGGCACCGGACCCAGCTGAAGCAGGGCATGCAGGTGCACGAGTCGATCGGGCTCGCGAACGGCACCTCGGGCAACGCCGTGGTGTTCGCCGGTGCGACGGTCATCGTCGCGCTGCTCGCGCTGAACATCACCGGCATCCCGTTCCTCGGCCTGATGGGCACGGTCGGCGCGGTCGCGGTGCTCTTCGCGATCCTCATCGCGACGTCCTTCACCCCGGCCCTGCTGTCGCTCATCGGCATGCGGATCCTGCGGAAGAAGGAGCGCGCGAAGATCGGCAACACCGACTCCACGCGGATCCCGAACAAGCCGATGTCGAGCTGGCGCGCGGTCCTCACGCTCGTCCTCGGCGTCGCGGTGCTCGGCACCATCGCCCTGCCCGCGACCCAGATGCGCCTCGGCCTGCCGAGCGGTTCGTCCGAGGCCGTCGAGTCGAGCCAGTACAAGGCCTACGAGACGCTCGAGAAGGAGTTCGGCGCCGGGCAGAACGGCCCGCTGCTCGTCGTGGCGACCCTGCCGGAGTCGATCAGCAAGAGCGACGTCACCGCGACCGAGGTCACCATCGGCCAGGCGATCGCGAAGAACGACGACGTGAAGGCCGTGCTGCCCATCGGCGCCTCGAAGGACCGCGACATCGTCGCGTTCCAGGTGAAGCCCGCCGGCGGCCCGGACAGCGTCTCCACCGAGAACGTCGTGAAGGACCTGCGCGAGCAGACCGTCTCCACCGACGACGGCAAGGTCACCCTCGGCGTCGCCGGCAACGCGTCGGCGAACATCGACGTGTCCGAGAAGCTCTCGAACGTGCTGCCGCTCTACCTCGTGGTGGTCGTCGGGCTGTCGCTGATCATCCTGATCATCGTGTTCCGGTCGTTCCTCGTGCCGATCACCGCCACCGCCGGGTTCATCCTGTCCGTGCTGGCGTCGTTCGGTGGTCTGACCGCGATCTACCAGTTCGGCTGGCTCGGATCGGTCTTCGGTGTGCACGACCCGGCGCCGATCCTGAGCTTCCTGCCCATCATCGAGATCGGCATCCTGTTCGGTCTGGCGATGGACTACCAGCTGTTCCTGGTGTCCGGCATGCGTGAGGCCTACGCCCACGGCGCGAGCGCGAAGGTGGCCGTCCAGCGCGGCCTGCACGCCGGTCGCGCGGTGGTCACGGCGGCGGCGATCATCATGATCTCCGTGTTCGCGGGCTTCATCTTCTCGGACTCGTCCACCATCAAGCCGATCGGCTTCGGGTTGGCGTTCGGTGTGCTGATCGACGCCTTCGTCGTCCGCATGCTGCTCATCCCGTCGGCGATGCACCTGCTCGGCAAGAGCGCCTGGTGGTTCCCGAAGTGGCTCGACCGGATCGTGCCGGACGTCGACGTGGAGGGCGCGAAGCTCGAGCGCACCCACCCGGTCGCCGGCCACGAGGACACGCACACCGGCACCCACGCGCTCCCCGTGGAGCCGGACGCGAACGCGCACGACTCGGGGCACCCGCCCGCGCACCGCGCGTAGTCGACGCACCCGGTCTGGAGGCCCGGGCCGACCCACACGGGTCGGCCCGGGCCTCCAGGCCGTTGCGCCCACCGCCCCGGGTCGCGAGCACGCATGTTCCGACGTTCCACGCGTCGAACGACGGGTGGAACGTCGGAAGACGCGTGCGCGGACGATGCATCGACTCTTTCGTGCACGAACGAAGTACCCTGGACACATGACCCAGACCGCTCCGGACCCGCTCGCGCTCGACCGGCAGCTCTGCTTCGCACTCGCGGCGACGAGCCGCAGCGTCATCGGGCTGTACCGCGACCTGCTCGAGCCGATGGGCCTGACGCACCCGCAGTACCTCGTGATGCTCGCCCTGTGGGAGCGCGACCCGCGGTCGGTGCGGGAGATCGCCGGCGAACTGCGACTCGACTCCGCGACGCTGAGCCCGCTGCTCAAGCGACTGGAGGCCTCCGGCTACGTCCGCCGCACCCGCAGCGCCGCCGACGAACGCCAGCTCGAGGTGTCCCTGACGACCGCCGGGCACGCCCTGCGCGACCGAGCGCAGGCGGTGCCGCTCGCCGTCGCCGACCGGCTCGGGTGGCCGCTCGCCCGACTCGAGTCCCTGAAGGACGAGCTGACGGAGCTGCTGGAGCGCGTCGACCAGGTGTGATCCGGAGTCATCAGTGCCATAATGGTTCGTGCACGAATGAAAGGATGCTCCGTGGGACGCTTCGGCCAGTGGTACGAACGGTGGAACACGACGCTCATCAACAAGATGGGCCCCTCGCAGATCGGTGCCGGTCGCCCCGAAGGCATCGACGACCGGACGATCGACCGGGGCTGCCCCCTGTGCGGCAAGCCCCTCTCCCAGCACCAGGTGATCCGGCCCGAAGGCCAGGTGCGCTCGTCGACGCTGGTGTGCCCGCGCGACTGACCGCACTGCCTGAAGAAGTGCTCCGAGGCGGAATTGCATCGGACAACTCGTCGTTCGCCCTGACGTGAAGCTCTTCGAACCCGCCTCCATCGGCGCCCTGTCCCTGTCGAACCGCGTCGTCATGGCCCCGCTCACGCGCACCCGCGCCGGCGAGCACGGCGTCCCGAACGACCTGCTCGTCGAGCACTACCGGCAGCGCGCCGGCCTCGGCATGATCATCACCGAGGGCACCTGGCCCGTGCAGGAGGGCCGCTCGTACCCCGGGCAGCCCGGCATCGAGACCGACGACCAGATCGCCGGCTGGCGCCGCGTGACCGACGCCGTGCACGCCGCCGGCGGCACCATCGTCATGCAGCTCATGCACGGTGGCCGCGTCTCGCACACCGACATCTCGCAGACCCCGCGCATCGTCGCCCCGTCCGCCATCGCCGCCCCCGGACAGACGCACCTGGCCGACGGCTCGAAGGCCGACATGACCGTCCCGCACGAGCTGACCACCGCCGAGGTGCAGGAGGCCGTGCAGGGCTTCGTGCAGGCCGCCCGCAACGCGATCGCCGCCGGGCTCGACGGCGTCGAGGTCCACGGCGCCAACGGCTACCTGGTGCACGAGTTCATGTCGCCGGTGTCGAACACCCGCACCGACCAGTACGGCGGCTCCCCGGAGAACCGCGCACGCTTCGCGGTCGAGGTCACCACCGCCATCGCCGAGGCCATCGGTGCCGACCGCACCGGCATCCGCCTGTCGCCCGAGCACGGGATCCAGGGCGTCATCGAGGACGACGCCGACGACGTGCGCGCCACCTACACCGCGGTCGCCGAGGGCCTCGCGCCGCTCGGCCTCGCCTTCGTCGACGTCCTGCACGCCGAGCCGACCGGTGACCTGGTGCAGCACGTCCGCCGTACCGCGGGCGCACCGTTCATCGTGAACTCGGGCTTCTCGTCGCTCACCACCCGTGACGAGGCCATCGCGATCGTCGACGGCGACCACGCCGACGCCGTCGCCGTGGGCCGCGCCGCGATCGCCAACCCGGACCTCGCGCACCGCTGGGAGCACGACGCCGAGCTCAACGAGCCGCGTCCGGAGCTCTTCTACGGCGCGACCGCCGAGGGCTACACCGACTACCCGTCGCTGGCCGAGGCGCGCGCGACCGTCGCGTAGTCGACGCACCAACAGGTCAAACGGGAGGCCCGTGGCGACACCGCCACGGGCCTCCCGTCCGTACCGGGGCCACGTCGCAGGCGGGCGCCGACGGTCAGTGGTCGAGGACCGACATCGACCCGACCACCGCGACGGCCAACGGTCCGCTGTAGGACACGCAGACGACGCCCATCCACACGGCTCCCGCCCACGTCGCCCGCAGACGGCTCTTCCGCCGGTCGCGGAGCACCAGGCGACGCCCCGCGGCGGCGATCGCGTCGGCGTGCCCGTCCTCGAGCAGCGAGCGGTCGTCCTGGTACCGGGCGGCGGCGCGCACGACACGGGGCACGACCTCGCCAAGGACTGCCTCGACCTGCACCCACGGCGCAGGGCGCGACCAGTCCGCGGTCCCCGGCGCCGAGAAGACCAGCCGGTCGTCGACCATCTCGACGTTCCAGCCGGCCGCGTGGTCGACGAGCGCCGCCATCACGTCAGGGGTGAGGACGTACAGCGCGTCCTGGCCGTAGTCCTCCGGCGCCCACACCCGGAAGTGCCGGTCGAAGTCGCCTTCCAGGGACATCCGCTGCCGGTGGCGGAGCACCACCGGCAGGTCGCTGCGACGACCGTCGTTCGCCGTGGCGTCGAGGAGCAGGTGCGGCAACGTGCCGGGCAGCCGGACGGTCAGGTACGTCCAGTCCCGCGAGACCATCCAGCGCCGCAGGACGCAGCCGAACTCGACGTCCGAGACGCCGTCGACGTGCACGGGTTCGGTGCCGAACCGGGGGTGGACGCGGATGCCGGAGTAGCGCGGGGTGATCGTCGAGTCGAGCGGCTTCGGACGGACCGGACGCGCCGGGTACCCACTGGCGTCCCCCGTCAGCACTGCCCGGGCCTCGTCCGGACGCGGGGTCCGAGGTCGTTCGCCCCGGACCAGGAGCACGACGAGCCCGACCACACCGGCGACGAGCGCCACGAACCAGGCCGCCCAGCGGACGACGTCACCGACACCCGCGCCGTTGTGGACGAGCCCGGTGCCCCAGATCACGAGCGCGGACGCGAGCCACGCGAGCGGGACCTCGATCGCCAGGAGCAGCGCGTTCCACCACCACGGGGCCTGTCGCGGGCGGCGCATCCGCGGTCGTCGCGCCGCCTCCGCCGCGAACTCGTCGTCGGACGCGGTCAACCAGCGCAGATCCATCGGCCCCCCTCTGGAGAAGGATCGTAGCGTCCGCGTCGAGAACGCCCGGCGGAGCCGTCCACGTCTCCTAGGATCGACGCAGTGAGTACAGCAACGCCGGGCGAGCGGGGCCCCGCGCACCGAGCGCGCGACACCACGCGGTGGGACATCCAGGGCCTCCGCGCGTTCGCCGTCCTCGCGGTCGTCGTCTACCACCTGTGGCCGGCTGCCCTGCACGGCGGGTTCGTCGGTGTCGACGTCTTCTTCGTGATCTCCGGCTTCCTGATCACCGGGCTGCTGCTGCGGGAACAGCTCGCGACGGGCACGATCCGGCTCGGACGGTTCTGGTCGCGCCGGGCCAAACGCCTGCTGCCGGCCGCGTTCCTCACCATCGTCGTCACGGGCATCGCGGTGCTCGTCGCCGTGCCGAGCGCGCTGTGGGGGCAGTACGGGCGTGAGCTGATCGCCTCGACGGTGTACCTGCAGAACTGGGAGCTCGCGGCGAACGCCGTCGACTACCTGGCGTCGGCGGACGCCCCCTCACCGTTCCAGCACTTCTGGTCGCTGTCGGTCGAGGAGCAGTTCTACATCCTCCTGCCGCTCCTGCTGCTCGGCGTCGGGGCGCTCGCACGCCGTCGGTTCACGCCGCTGGTGACCGCGCGGCTGCTGCTCGGCAGCGTCGTCGTGCTGTCCCTCGTGTGGAGCATCGTGCAGACCGCCACCGACCCCGGCGTCGCCTACTTCTCCACCGGCACCCGCGCGTGGGAGTTCGCACTCGGCGGTCTCGTCGCCACCGTGCACCTGCCCGAGGTCCGCACCGAGGTCGCCCGACGGGTCCGCCTGGTCGCCACCGGCATCGGCGTCGTGGCCCTCGCACTGTCCCTCGTCGTGATCACCCCGGAGACGGCGTTCCCCGGGATCGCGGCGCTGCTGCCGGTCGCCGGTGCGGCACTCGTGCTGCTGTTCGGCGCGGGGACCGAGTTCGAGGATGTCGGGGCACTCCGGCCCGTGGCCTTCTTCGGACGGATCTCGTACGCGCTCTACCTCTGGCACTGGCCGCTCGTCGTCATCCTGCCGATCATGCTGGGCCGTCCGTTCGACTGGGCGACGAGCTCGGCGGTGCTGCTCGTCGCGATCGGTCTGGCCACCGCGACGACGATCTGGTTCGAGGAACCGGTCCGGTTCTCGACGTGGCTGCGGGACCTGCATCCCCGCGGCGTCGTCTCGCTCGCCGTCATCTGCAGCTTCACCGTCGTGACGCTCGGGGCAGCCACCCTGACGGCCGTCTACGTGCAGGAGGTCAACGCGACCACGGTCACGAAGCAGGTCACCGCCGAGCAGGAGGACGACGACGAGTCCTGCTTCGGTGCCGCCGCGCGCATCGGCTTCGCCGACCCCTGTGTCGACCCCGAACTCGCCGACGTCCGTGTGCCCGCTCCGGCCGTGGCCAAGGACGACGACGACAACCGCGCGGAGTGCTGGAGCGGCACGTTCCGGCCCTGCGTCCTCGGCAAGGCGAGCGGCTGGTCGAAGCACCTCATCGTCATCGGCGACTCGCACAGCAACGCACTGATCGGTGCGTACGAGAAGATCGCCGACGACAACGGCTGGCGGATCGACCTGGCCGGCGCCGGCGGCTGTTACCTCACCACCGCGCAGCAGGACTCACTGAGCCCCTCGTCGATGCGGGGCTGCAACTCGTGGAAGCACGCCGCCATCGACTACGTCCGCGAGCACCGCGACGCCGACGCCCTGGTCGTCACCCACTCCACCACGCAGATGCCGGTCAGCCTGCCGCCCGGACCGGCCCGCGACACGGCCACCCGCAACGGCCTGGTCGACGCGTGGCAGCAGGCGGCCGGTGACGAGCTGCCCGTCATCGCCGTCCGTGACAACCCGGTGCCCCGGCCCGACGTCGTCGCCTGCCTGAGCACGATGTCCGGACCGACGACGGACGCCTGCGACCGGACGCGCGCCGAAGCACTCGGGACGACGGACTCGTCGGTCGAGGCCGTCGCCGCGTTCCGGGCAGCCGGGGGCAAGGCAGCGTCGATCGACCTGAGCCGCTACTACTGCACCGACTCCACGTGCCCGGCGGTCGTCGGGGGCGTCCTGGTCTACCGGGACAGCACGCACATCACCGCGACGTGGGCGTCGTCGCTCGAGCCGTTCCTGGAGCGAGCGCTGCAGGAACGGCTGGCGGCGTTCGACCGCTGAGGCCCCGGGCCCCGGGCCCCGACCCCCTGGCTGTCCAGGGGGTCGTGCCTCCGGGCGGCACGCTGTTCGCGGGAGGTCCTGACCGATGGGATCGATGCATGACATCAGCCATCGCGAACCACCCCCTCGTCAATACCGACACCGCCCTCGCCCTGCAGGGTGTCGGTCGGACGCACGGGACCGGCGACGCCAGCATCACGGCGCTGCAGGACGTCACGCTGCGGCTCCCGGTGGGCACCTGGACGGCGATCATGGGACCGTCCGGGTCCGGCAAGTCGACGCTCCTGCAGATCGCAGCCGGGCTCGACCAGGCAGACACGGGTCGCGTGGTCCTCGGGGGCGCCGACATCACCGAGGCGACCGACCGGGAACGGACCGAGTTGCGGCGCAACCGGATCGGGTTCGTGTTCCAGACCTTCAACCTGATCGCGTCCCTCACCGCCGAGCAGAACGTCGCGTTGCCGCTCGAACTCGCCGGCGCGCACCCCTCACGCGCGATGATCCGCGCCGCGCTCGACCGCGTCGGCCTCGGCGACCGTGCGCGCCATCGGCCACGCGAACTCTCCGGAGGGCAGCAGCAGCGCGTCGCCATCGCCCGCGCCGTGATCACCGCTCCCGAGGTGCTCTTCGCCGACGAGCCCACCGGGGCACTGGACTCGCACGCGGCACGCGTGATCCTCGCCATGATGCGCGAGATGACCGATGCCGGACAGAGCATCCTCATGGTCACCCACGACCCGGCTGCCGCCGCAGCGGCCGACACCACCGTGTTCCTGCGCGACGGCCGGCTCGTCGACTCGCTGGTCGGGGCCGACGCGGCGACCATCGCCAACCGCCTCGTCGCCATGGAGACGGCCCGATGAGGCGGGTGGCCCTCCGCGGGTTCGCTGACCGCTGGCCGACGTACTCCGGGGCGATCGCGACGGTCGCACTCGGCGTCGGGCTCGTGCAGGCGTCCCTCCTGCTGCTGCTCTCCGTCCTCGGCACCGGGCCGGCGGACGGCGCGGACGCGCTCGCCACAGCCTCCTTCGAGGGCAACCGGATCGTCGCCGTGACCGTCGTGTCGGTCACCCTCGGCTTCGCCGCGTTCCTCGCGGTCTTCATCATCGCCTCGACGTTCGCGTTCTCGGTCACCGAACGCCGCCGGGACCTCGCGCTCCTGCGCATCGTCGGGGCCGACGTCGGTCAGGTTCGGCGCATGCTGCACGGTGAAGCACTGGTCCTCGGCCTGGTCGGCGCCGTCCTCGGGATCCCGGCAGGCGTCGCCCTGCTGCACCTGCAGACCCGGATGCTCGTCGACGCCGGCTTCGTCGACCACGGGTTCGCCCCGGTCTGGCAGGGGTGGGCGGTTCCTGCCTCCCTCGCGGTCGGGATCGGCCTCGCCTCCGCCGGTGTGGGGGTCGCTGCACGACGCGCAGCCCGGATCGACCCACTCGACGCGATCCGGGCCGTCGGCACCGCGGCGCGTCCGATGACCCGCGCCCGGTGGATCACCGGCGCCGGGCTCGCCGCCGCGACCGTCGCCCTCGTGGCCCTGGCACCTGCGGGCGGGCTCGCCGGGGCACAGGCCATGGCGATGTCGGCGGGCATCACGGCCGCCCTCGCGGTCACCGCCGCGGCTCCCGCGCTCGTACCGCTGGCAGCAGCCGTGCTGCCGCGCCCCCGTGCGGTGGTGGGGGTCCTGGCCGCAGCGAACCTCCGCGACGCCCGGACCCGGTCGGCCTCCACAGCGGCGCCGCTCGTCGTGCTGCTCGCGCTGGTGCTGAGCCAGCCGATCGCCATGCTGTCGTTCGCCGACGCAGCGACCGCACAGGTCGCCCGAGGGACGCACGCCGACCTGGTATTGCAGAGCACCGGTCCGCTCGCCGCCGACCCCTCGACGCTGGACGGTGTGGCGAACGCGTCCACCGAGTGGATCGTGCCCGTCCGGGTCCAGCCGTCCGGCTCGTCCGTGGCGGGGATGCCGGAGGAACTCGCGGGGACGGCGCTCCCGGTGACGACCGAGGCGCTCGTGGTCGATCCCGACGCCTTCGCCGGGGCACACCCGAACGCCCGGGGGTCGATGCGGGCCCTGCACGGCGCCGACACCGTCGCACCCGGCCCGGGTGCTGTCGGCCTCGGGCTCGGGGACGCCGGGACCGTCAGCATCGGCGACGAGGACCTCGGCTCGGTCCGGTTCCGCACGCCGGTGCCCGCGGACAGCGCCGGTCAGGTCGGCATCGTGGTTCCCCGCACCCTCGTGCCGGCCGAGATCCTGGCCGGGAGCCCGGCGACCACGTTCGTCTCGGTGCACCCCGGCGACGACCCGCGCGCCGTCGCGGCCGCGCTCGCACAGCTGGGGACCGTCACCGACCTGCGCACCTGGGTCGACGAGGCAGGCGCAGCCGGGCAGGACCAGAACGCCCGGGTGATGGTCGTCGTCATGGCCGTCGGTGCGCTGTACGCGGTGATCGGCGTGCTCAACGCCGTGGCGATGGCGGCTTCCGGGCGACGGCACGAGTTCGCGGTCGCACGCGCCAGTGGGATGACCCGCGGGCAGGTCCTCACGGCCGCGACACTCGAGACGCTCCTGGTCGCTGGAGCAGCAGTGGGACTGGCGGTGGTGGCGACCGCCGCGACGGTGTCCGCCGTCCTGCTGGGCACGGCCCACGGCACGGGGCACGCGGTCCTGCACGTCCCCTGGTCGCTCGTGGTGCCGGTCGTGATCGGCGGCCTCGTGCTGACCGGTGTCGCCGGGTTGCTCGCGGCGTTCGCGGCGACGACCGAGCGCCCCGCGGCGCTCGTCATGGCGCGAGGATGAGACCGTGAACGATCGACAGCGGCGGGACGCCGACGAACGGCGCAGGACCCCGAGACGGGCCTGGTACCTCCTGACGGCGTTGCCGACGGACCTCGTCGGGTTCGTCCTCGTCGTCCCGCTGCTGTGCCTCGGGCTCGGACTGAGCGTCGTCTGGGTCGGGATGCCGGTCCTCGTGCTGACGCTCCGCCTCGGCCGGGTGCTCGGCACGCACGCACGTCGGCGGGCCGCTCCGATCGGGTCGCTCCCGGCATCCGCGGACTGGCAGCTGCACACCGCCTGGCCGCAGCGAGCCGGCGGGAACCCGTCCGGCCCGCGGTTCTGGGCACCGCTCGGCGACACCCGGTACTGGGCGCACACCGCGCACGCCGTGGCCAGTTTCCCCGTGTCGGTCGCGACCTGGGTCGCGCTGGTGTCCTGGGGAGCGACCGCCCTGGGAGCCGTCACGTACCCGGCGTGGAGCTGGGCGGTGACCCCGGCGGACGACGTCTGGCTCGCCCGGACGGCAGCGTTGGTGGGCGAGACCGGCCACTGGAGTGGTCAGGTCCTCCGCCCCGTCGTCATGGTCGTCGCCGGTCTCGTCCTCGCCGCGGTGTTCCCCCGGGTCGCGCGCCTGCTCACCGTCCCGCACCTGCTGCTCGCCCGGCTCCTGCTCGGCGAACAGCAGAACGCCCGACTCCTGCAGGGGGCGCAGCGTGCCGAAGCCGGCCGCCGAGCCGCGCTCCTCGCCGAGGACGCGTCCCTGCGGCGGCTCGAACGCGACATCCACGACGGCCCGCAGCAGCAGCTCCTCCGACTGCAGTACGACCTCGCCATCGCCCTCCGGCGCCTCCCCACGGACGTCCGCGCCGCGGAGCTGTTGGTGGAGGAGTCCCTGCACCGCTCGAAGACCGTGCTCGAGACCATCCGCAATCTCTCCCGTGGACTGGCACCGCCCATCCTGCAGGACCGTGGTCTCGCCGCGGCGGTCCACGCCCTGGCCGGCGACAGCCTCGTGCCGGCAACCGTCGAGACCCGACTCGACGATGCCGGGCCCGGACTCACAGCGGTCGAGCGGAGTGCCTACGCGATCCTGTCCGAACTGCTCGCGAACGTCGCGAAGCACGCGGATGCCACGTCGGTGCGGGTCCGCGCGGTGGCCGCCGGGGACGGGGTCCTCGAACTCGAGGTCTGCGACGACGGCCGCGGTGGGGCGCGGCTCGACGACGGACACGGGCTCGCCGGCCTCCGCGACCGAGTCCAGGGGCTGCAGGGCATCCTGACGATCACGAGCCCGTCGGGCGGCCCCACACGGGTGCACGTCAGCATCCCCGTCCCCGCCGACGAGCAGGACCGGGAAGCCCGTACGCTGGCGTCGTGACCACCGATCGACACGCGCCCGCCGGAGCGTTGCGCGTGGTCCTCGCCGAGGACTCGGTGCTGCTCCGAGAGGGCACCGCCCGCCTGCTCGAGGAAGCCGGGTCCACCGTCGTCGGTGCGTACGGCGACGCGGCTTCCCTGCTCGACGACCTGACCTCCACCCGGCCGGACGTCGCCGTCCTCGACGTCCGGATGCCGCCGACGTTCCGCGACGAGGGGGTGCGGGCGGCCGTGCGGATCCGCACGGAACACCCCGGGGTGGCCGTGTTGCTGCTCAGCCAGTACGCCGAGCTCGACTACGCCAGAGAACTCCTCGCCACCGGGGAGCACCACGTCGGGTACCTCCTGAAGGACCGCATCTCGTCGATCGACGACCTGCGCGACGACGTCGCACGCGTCGCACGCGGCGGCCTCGTCCTGGACCCGCAGATCGTCCAGCGGCTGTTCACACGGCGGACCGACCCCATCGAGCGGCTCACACCGCGCGAACGGGACGTGCTCCGACTCATCGCGGAGGGGCAGACGAACCAGGCGATCGCGGACCGGCTCCGTCTCGCGGTCGCATCGGTCGAGAAGCACATCGGTTCGATCTTCGCGAAGCTGGACCTCGAACCCACGCCGGACGCCCATCGCCGGGTGCTCGCGGTACTCGCGTGGCTCCGCGCCGGCGGGGTGTGAGCCGGTGTTCGTGACGGCCCGGATCGACGGCTGCACGGCGTGGACGCGGCTGCTCGTGGTCGCACCGGGCGTCGTGGACTGAGCGCTTCATCAGACGATCGTCTGCCGAATTGCAGGACCGTCCCAAGTTGAGGGACGAAGTTGCTCGGACCATGCCGCGGCCGTCAGCATCGCACAACGCGATCGATGGCCAGCGGACGCTCGAGGCAACTGAAGGGGCACCTCCGTGCACATCTCGCGCCGAACTGCGCTCATCGGCATCACCGCCACCGTCCCGCTCGTCACGACCGCACTCGCGGCCCCGGCCGACGCGGCCACTCCCTCCGGCTCGGCCGGCTCCTCCGGCACCACCGGCACCAGCGGTTCCTCCGGCTCCGCCGACTCGGGCGTGCTCGCCGTGCAGCGCTGGCTCAACACGACCTTCGGGCATCTGCACGGGTGGGTGCACGTGGACGAGGACGGACTGACCGGCAGCGGTACCGTGCTCGGGATCGTGCAGGCCACCCAGTCGCTGCTCGGCATCTCCCCCGTCGTCGCGACGTTCGGGCCGACGACACGGCGGAAGCTCGAACAGCACGGCGACGTGGGTGCCGAGACGGGCGCCGACGCCGCGACCTGGCGCCGGCTCGTCCAGGCCGGGCTCGTCTGCAAGGGCGCCTCGACCGTCTCACTCACGGGTGAGTACGACGCGGCCACCGTCGCGGCCGTGCAGGCGCTCCGGTCCGACCTGGGTGCCGAGCCCGGCGGGCTGCCGCTGTCACCCCACCTGTTCGGCGCGCTCCTGACCGTCGACCCGGTCAAGCTCGCCTCCGGCGGGTCCCGAGCGGTCCGTGCCGTCCAGCAGTACCTCAACCGCACCTACGCCGAGGCGACCGGCGGCGCGTACGGCAGCACGAGCGGACTCGTCGACACGAGCACGTACTCGGCGGCGATCCGCGCGGTGCAGGTCGCGGTGGGCGTCACGGTCGACGGCGCCTGGGGCCCGGGGATGGCTGCTGCGCTCCGTGCAGCGGGCCCGAGCGTCGTCGGGGTCGGGGCCACCGGCGCCTGGGTGCTGCTCGTCAAGGCGCTCCTGGTGCTGAACGGCGAGCGCGTCGTGTTCAGCAGTGCCTACTCGGCGGCGGACGCCGCGGTGGTCCGTGCGTTCCAGCAGTTCCAGGCGTTCCCGCCCGCCGAGCAGACCGGGACGTGCGACGCCGGCACCTGGGCAGCCCTGGCGGCGAGCACGGGTGACCCGGACCGTGCGACGACCGGTGCCGACACGGCGGTGCGCCTCGACGACGCCCGCGCGGCCGCCGTCCGGGCGTCCGGTGCCACCGGCGTCGGCCGGTACCTCACGAACCACCAGCGTTCCGGGGCACTCGACAAGGCCCTGACCCCCGAAGAACTCCGTGTGATGGCGAGCGCCGGGCTCGGGCTGTGGCCGATCTTCGAGGAGGGCGGGTTCGCTGCCTCGTGGTTCACGGAGGAGCAGGGCGTCCGCGACGCCCACCGCGCCCACGACGCGGCCCGGAAGCTCGGGATCCCGAAGCAGACCACCGTCTACTTCGCCGCCGACTTCGACGCGACCGCGGCGCAGGACGAGTCGCTCGTGGTCCCGTACTTCCGCGGCGTCGCCGCCGGCCTGCGGGACCGGGGCAACCTGTACAAGGCGGGCGTCTACGGATCCCGCGCCACGTGCACCGCGGTGAGCAGCGCCGGACTCGCGCACTTCTCGTTCGTCGCCGGGATGTCGCCGGCATGGGCGGGCAACCAGCTCGAACCCCTGCCGGGCAACTGGTCGCTCAACCAGATCCAGAACCGCACGGTCGGATCGGGCAACGGGTCCACCGAGATCGACGCCGTGGTGGACTCCGGGCGCGACCCGGGCGTCCCCGCAGCTCGGCTGGCCGGCTGACCGGCCGCTGGGACGGATCGAGCACCGCCGTGACCACCACGATCCCGCGTGACGACGAGCCGCAGGCCGCGTTCCCGCACCGCGCCACGTACGTCTTCTCGAACTTCGAGGAGGCGATCTCGATGGACTGCTACTGCGAGGAGGGCGCCGACCACTTCGGCGTCTACCCGTTCTACGACGAGGTCATCAAACCCGTCATCCACGATCTGACCCGACGCGTCCGGCGCCGGTTCGGGAAGGAAACCCCGTGAACACCCCACACCCCAGCACCCCGAACCCGTCACGCCACCGCACCCGCAGGAGCGCCGTTACGGCGCTCACCCTCGGCC